>NZ_JABJWD010000043.1:0-9553 GCF_013155425.1 Gluconacetobacter entanii
TCTTCAACAGACGTACCGCCACTCATCATATCCTGAATCATGGTTACCCATCGATTCAGAACTCAACACAAAATGCAACTGTAGTGCTAAAAAAGCTTCGCCAGAAAATTTTGAATGATTTGTGCAATTTCTTGTGGGCGGGGGAAATACCCATGCCCTGTGGCGGATCATAAAAAAAGCCGGGATGCCCTGCGGTATCCCGGCTTCTGTCGTGGGGGAGAGCGCCTTATTTCAGCCCATCCACAAAAGCCGCGATACGACGGCAGCCTTCGCGCAGGGTTGTGGTATCGGTTGCGTAGGAGATACGGAAGAAGGGGCTCATGCCATAGGCCGCGCCCTGTACGGAGGCCACCTGCTGCTCTTCGAGCAGGGCCATGACGAAATCGGCATCGGTCGCGATCAGGCGGCCACCTGCCGACGTCTTGCCCATGCATCCGCTGATGTCGGGATAGACATAGAACGCACCCTGCGGCGTATGGCACTCCACCCCGGGAATGGCGTTGAGCAGGCTGACCACAAGGTCGCGACGGGCCTGATATTCGGCGGCGCGGGCCTGAAGGAAATCCTGCGGGCCATTCAGCGCCGCGACAGCGGCCGCCTGCGCCAGCGTGTTGATGCCGCTTGTCGTCTGGCCCTGCATGTTGTTCATCGCCGCGATCAGTGCGCGGGGACCACCGCAATAGCCCACGCGCCAGCCAGTCATGGCATAGGCCTTCGACACGCCATTGACGGTCAGGACGCGATCTTTCAGTCGTGGCTCCACTTCGGCGATCGTGCAGAAGGTAAACCCGTCATAGATCAGGTGCTCATAGATATCGTCGGTCAGGATCCAGACATGGGGATGTTTCAGAAGGACGGCGGCGATGGCCTCCATATCCTCACGCGGGCAGCACGCACCGGTCGGGTTGCCGGGGAAGTTGAGCACCAGCCACTTCGTTTTGGGGGTGATGGCGGCGTCAAGGGCGGTGGCCGACAGGCGGAAGCCGCTTTCGGCGGGGCAGGGGACAGAGACGATATTCGCACCGGCAAGGCGGGCGATATCGGCATAGCTGATCCAGCTTGGGGTGGGCAGGACCACTTCGTCACCGGGATTGATGGTGGCCATCATGGCGTCATAGATGATCTGCTTGGCGCCGTTGGCCACCAGGATTTCATCAAGTGCGTAATCAAGGTGATTTTCACGCTGGAATTTGGCCTGCACCGCTTTCTTCAGGGCGGGTTTGCCGTCCTGGGGCGGATATTTGGTATCTCCCGCGCGCGCCGCGGCAAAGGCCGCCTCCACCACATGCTCCGGCGTGGGGAAGTCCGGTTCGCCAGAGGAAAGGCTGATAATCTTCACCCCTTCCGCCTTCAGCACCGACGCCTTGTCGGTCATCGCGGCGGAAGCCGAAATCCCAATTCCATTCAGTCGATCCGCAAACCCGGGCATCGGACGCTCTCTCCACTTCTGCTCATGCAACACAATACATGCCTGCAACGTATCGTAGATCGTTTCACGATGGGTTCGATACCGACGAAAATCGTCTGGCCCCATACAACAATCCTATGAAAGGGCGGTTATCCGTCCTGCGTGTCCATCCGGATCGGGTTGCGCACCATCGCCAGCGACAGCAGGGCCGCAACGATCAGGGCAATGGCGCACATATACCAGGCCATGTCGAAACTGCCGGTCCAGGCGACGATATACCCGGTCAGGATGGGCGAAAGCAGTCCCAGCGCGTTACTGCATGTCAGCGTGACGCCCGTAACCGCCCCCATTTTCCCACCATCTTCGACCATGTCGGTCAGCAGGGCGGTATTGGCGCCATTGGCGGCCATCAGGCAGGCCAGTGCGCCGGAAAGGACCAGCAGGATGGGCAGCATGGTATGGCACTGCGGCAGCAGTCCGATCGTGGCGGCCCCGGCCAGGCAGATGGCGACGATGAAACGCCGGTAGGGCGGGTGGATGCCATTGCGAAAGACAAGCTGTTCCAGTATCCGCCCGATGATGACCGCACCGGCCGCCGCACTCAGGTAACACAGGGCCGTGCTGTTGCCCGTGCCGGTAATGTCGATATGCAGTTCATGGATGAGGTAGAGCGGCATCCACGACATGACCAGGAAATTCAGGTAATTTTGCGTACACTGCACCACCAGGATGCCAAGAAAGGAAGACGAGCGGAACAGGTTGCGTATTTCCCGCACTGAAATGGGTTTCCGGCGTGGTGCGTCGGTCTTTTCCTTCGGGTTGCGGTAGATCAGCCACCAGACCACCGCCCACAGGATGCCAATGCCCCCCAGCGCCATGAATTCGCAGCGCCACCCAAAGAAAGTGATGAGATAGGCCCCCGCGATCGTGCCACCGGCCAGGCCAAGCTGCATGCCCGTCAGGAGCATGGTCATGACCGACCCGCGCTCCTTCGGCAGTGCCCAGTTGCGCACGACCGTCGCCCCAACGCCAAAGGTCGGGGCCTCCCCCACGCCCAGCAGCATGCGCGTCAGCAGGAACTGCGTGATGTTCTGCGCCATGCCCCCCAGCAGCATGGCAAAGGACCATATGCCCACGGCCAGGGAGCCAATCGCCCGTGCCCCCACCATATCGAGCACGATGGTCGATGGCAGGTTGAGCAGGAAATAGGACCACAGGAAACTGGAGGACACCCAGCCCATCTGCACCGGGGTGAGGGAAAATTCCCTGCCCATCGTCGGCAGGGCAATGGACAGCGCGGCACGGTCGCCATAACTGATGGCGTACATCAGGAAAACGAGAAAGAAGAACACATGGCGGGCAGGAATCGCCCGCCTGCCTTTGGCCTTGGTCGTGATTTCACCTGTTGTCACGCGACAGGACTCCCGGTGTGCCGTGAATTGGGGATGAAGCAGCAGGGCGGCAGGCATGAGGCAGGGGTCATGGCGGGGTGCCCGTGGCGGCGTCCATCGTGCCCTCGGCCACGGCTTTCTGCTTCGCCGGGCGGTCATGGCGCAGCATCCACACGCCAGAGCCAATAATCAGCAATCCACCAATGACCATGGCCACGCCGGGGATTTCCCCAAACCCGAACCATCCGATCAGTGCGGCCCACAGCAGCCCCGAATAGGCAAAGGGACCGATGGCGGACACCTGCGCCGATGCGAAGGCTTCGGTCTGGAGCACCTGCGCAATGCCGGCGAAGGCCCCCACGGCGACAAGGCACAGGGCTTCGGTCAGGTCGGGCGTGGTCCAGATGAACGGCAGCGGCAGCGCGGTCATCGACGTCATCAGGATGGCCTGCCACAGGGCGATGGTGGTGCTGGACTCCGTGGCCGAAAGCTGGCGGATCTGCATGGTGGTCAGTGCGCCTACGCCGCCCTGCGCCAGCGCCACGAAATAGGCCCAGGCGGGCACCGCGCTGTCGGCGCCATGCAGCAGTCCCTTGCCCAGGGCGACGACGATCACGCCGGAAAACCCGATCAGCACCGCAATCCAGCGCTGGAAGGAGGGGCGTTCATGCAGCAGGGGAATGGACAGCAGGACCAGGAACAGTGGCTGCGTGTAGGACAGGACCTGCTGTTCCGCCAGCGGCAGGCGGGTTACGGTGATCACCACCATGATCATGCTGATCAGTCCGACAACCGAACGCACGACATGTCCGCCGAAATGATGCGTTTTCAGGACAATGCCCGTGCGTGATGCGATCAGCAGCACGAATGGCAGGGAAAACAGGTTGCGGAAAAAGGTGATTTCAAGCGCGGGCAGGGTCGAACCCGTCAGTTTCTGCAGGGCATTGAGTGCTGCGGTAAAGAATGTTGCCGATGCCAGAAGTAATGCACCACGTTTCAGGTCATGCTTCATTGTGTCCGTACCCCGATGCACGACATGAACGAAGGCGCGCGTCATGAAGGATCAATTTTTCCATGCCCCTGCCTGCCACACGTTACGTCATCGTAACGCGCGGGGCGCATTTCGGGTCATAGGCATTTGTTTCTTGGTAATAATAAATTCTTATGGCTGAGAGATGTCTCAGTCCATGATCTGGCACGCAGGGGTCAGGATGCCGCCGCTGGCTTCGATTTCCGCACGGATCGCGCGTGCGAGTTTCAGTGACCCGGGGGTGTCGCTATGTACCAGGATGGAGCGCGCACGGACCGGCAGGCGTGTGCCATCAATGGTGGTGACGGACCCGTCATGCAGGAACTGCTTCACGCGCGCGCGCACGTCCGCCAGATCATGGATGACCGCGCCCGGCCGCCCGCGTGGGACCAGCATGCCCGCCGCCGTATAGGCGCGATCCGCCAGGAACAGGGTATGCGGACGCAGCCCTGCCTTTTCCGCCGCGCGCTCCGTCGCCTGACCGGGCATGCAGAATACGGACAGTTCGCGGTCCATCGCGGCAATGGCGCGGGTCAGGCGCAGGGCAAGTCCTTCATCCGCATTGGCCATGTTGCCGAATGCGGCGTGGTAGCTGACATGGGTCACGCGGTGCCCGTGCCGTGCCGCAATCCCCTGCAGCGCGCCGATCTGGTAGCACATCATCGCTTCCATATCCGCATCGGAGACCGCCATCGCGCGCCGCCCGAAACCGATCAGGTCCGGCAGGCCGGGATGTGCGCCGATCCCGACGCCTTTTTCCTTCGCCAATTGCACGGTGCGATCCATGATGGCGTAGTCACCTGCATGGAAACCGCAGGCGATATTGGCTGACGACACGGTATCCATCAGGCCGTCATCATCGGCGATGCGCCAGCGGCCGAACCCTTCGCCCATGTCGGAATTGAGGTCGATTTTCATGCCCTGTCTCCTGACTTCATGCCAGCGCGGCGGCGCGCGGACTGGCGGTAGCGGCCAGCCATCATGCGCAGGTCATCCAGATAGGCGCTGACCGGCCGCATGGCGGCCACACCTTCGGCGAAGCTGCATTCATGCAGGTGGATATGCGTGCCGATCCGCGCCTGTCCCAGACGCCACAGGTCGGCTTCGATCACGGTGGCGATCCGGGGATAGCCACCAACGGTATTGGCATCGGACAACTGCACGATCGGCTCGCCCGACGGCGGGACCTGCACGATCCCCGCGATCACACCATAGGACCGCAGTTCAACCCGATGGCGCAGTTCCAGTGGCGCGCCCGACAGGCGATAGCCCACGCGGTCGCTCTGCGGGGTGATGCGCCATGGCGTCGTCCACAGACGCTGCCGGGCTTCGGGCGTGAACAGTTCATAATCGGTCGCGGGCATGGCGCGCAGGTGGATGGTCCTGCCGTCCGCCTCCCCGGCGGCATCCTTCAGCACGGCGGAAGGGGGAAGGGCGCCATAACCCGCCATGTCCAGCGTGGTGCCCGTGGTCTTCAGCGTATCGCCAGCCTCCAGAGGCCGGCCATCCAGCCCGCCAAAGCCCCCGCGCAACTGCGTGCTTCGCGACCCCAGCACGACGGGCACGTCAATCCCGCCCGCGATACAGACATAACCCCGCGCGCCCCTGCCGGGCTGGCCGATACGCAGGACCTGCCCGGCGGCGGCGGTCTCGACCATCCATGGCAGGACGGGACGGCCGTCAAGTTCGATTGCGGCGTCGATGCCCGTCACCACAAAGGTCGCCGCCGCATCAAGGCGCAGGACAAACGGGTAGGTCTGCAGTTCGATGCAGGCGGCATCATCATTGTTGCCCAGCAGGATGTTGCCAGCCCGCAGGGCGACCGGATCCATCACGCCCGACGTGCTGACGCCAAGGTTACGGTACCCGGGCCGTCCCAGATCCTGCACCGTATTGAGGGGCGATGTTTCAAGGATCGTGATCACAGCTCGATGCTTTCCGGATAAAAGCGGATGCGATCGCCAACGGCGAACAGGGCGGGCGGCTGTCTGTACGGATCGAACAGCCGCAGGTCGGTATAGCCGATGGAGTTCCACCCGTTCGGCCCCGTCAGCGCGGAAATGCCCGCCTGCATGCCGCCGATGATGACGGTGCCGGCCTGCATGTTCAGTGACGGCACGGTCTTGCGCGGGGTTGCGATGCGCGGGTCCAGCCCATGCAGGTAACCAAAGCCCGGCGCGCTGCCGATGGCGCAGACCGTGTAGTCATTGGCATGATGGATGGCGATGACCTCTTCGGGCGGCAGGCCCGCATGCGCGCTGACGGCGGCCAGATCCTCGCCCAGTTCGCCCCCATAACGCACGCCGATTTCAAAAAGGCGTCCCTCGATATGCCGTTCGGGCAGGGTGTCCCATGCATGGCACAGCCATGTGGCCACGGCCTGCGGATCGGCGGGCGGGGCGGCAAGGACCAGCATGAGGTTGGTGACACCGGGGATGAGTTCACACACGTCAGGGCGGCCCTGCGCCGCATCCATCAGCGCCCAGATCCGGCGCTGCTGCGCCATGGTGAAGTCGCCCGGCGCCTCGAACAGCATGGCGCGCGTGCCGATCATGCTGGTAACGGGGCGCGCATCCGCATCGTGCGCCACATCGTGCCTCATATCCGTGCTCAAGATACACAATCCCCGCAACAGTGCTGGTCACATCCCGAAAAAGCCAGGGGCCGGTATGGGGCCGGAACCATGGCGGTACAGGTTTCGCGGCATCATGCGCCCCGGTCGAAACTATGTCGCTTTGCGTAACGATGGCCAGTGCAATTCTGGTTGTGAGGCCATCGGATAATCTTATGGCCCGGGGATGCGGACGGGCCATCAGATTATGTTATGGCGTGAGAACGAAGTGCTCTTGGCGCATGTTGCGCAGGGTCGGTAACATGAAGAAATGGCTGAGCATCCGGCAGCCGTTGTGGGGCCGGGCCGTGTCAGTTTTTCTGTTCAGAATCGGGTCTTCTTACCAATGAGCAACCAGCCGTACCGTACCGCCCTCGTCACTGGCGCATCCTCTGGCATCGGGGCGGCGATCGTCCGTCGCCTGGCAGCGGAAGGGATCGAAGTGCATGCCGTGGCGCGCGATGCGGCGCGACTGGAAACGCTGGCGCAGGAAACCGGGTGCGTCCCCCATGCGGTCAGCGTCTCCGACCAGGCCGGGATCGAGGCGCTGGTAAAGGGACTGGAAATCGACATTCTGGTCAACAATGCGGGACAGTCGCGCACCGGGAACATCACCAGCACCACGCCGGAGGATATCGACGCGCTGGTGGATGTGAACCTGCGCGCGGTCCTGCAACTGACGCGGCTTGTGGTGGCAGGCATGATCGCGCGTGATCGCGGGCATATCGTCAACATCACCTCGATCGCCGGGCATTACGCCTTTGCCGGTGGCAACACGGTCTATCACGCCACCAAGGCAGGCGTGCATTCGCTGTCGCAGCAGTTGCGCTGTGACCTGTTCGGGCGGCATATCCGCGTGACCGAAGTCTCCCCCGCGCGGGTCGAGACCGAAGTGTTCGGTCGCCTGATCGGCAACATGGAAGAAGCGAAAAAGCGTTTCTTTGACGAATATGACTCCCTTCTGCCGGAGGATATCGCCAACTCCGTCGCCTTTGCCGTCATGGCGCCGCAGCGCATGAATGTCAGTTTCATGGAGGTGCTGCCGACCATGCAGGTGGTCGGTGGCCTGAACTTCGCCAAGAAGACATCCGGCGCGGCGTAGGCACGGTGGATCTCTCGCATGTCAGGCGGCTGATCGACCTTCTGGCCCGCGCTCCGGTGACGGAGCTTGAGGTGGAGGAAGGCGGCTGCCGCATCCGCATCACCCGTGGCAATGGTGGGGGACGGCCTGTGGTCGCTCCCGCCCTCCCGGCCCCCACCGTCGAGGTGGGCCGCGCGCCAGGGGTGGCCGATCCGGTTGCGCCCGCGATGACGGAGCCTGCGGCTGATCACGTCATTACGGCCCCGTCTTATGGGGTGTTCCACCTCTCACCCTCTCCCGGTGCCGCACCTTACGTTGCGGTGGGCGATGCGGTGCAGGCTGGACAGGAAGTGGGACTGGTCGAAGCCATGAAGGTATTCAATGCCGTCCGCGCCACGCAGGCGGGTGAAATCGCCGCCGTTCTGGTGGATGACGGCGCCGAGGTGGAGGCAGGTACACCCCTGTTCCGACTGGTATGAGTGCGGCTGGCATGAGTGAAAAGAGACGTTTCAGCCGGGTGCTGATCGCCAACCGGGGCGAGATCGCCCTGCGCATCCAGCGCGCCTGCCGCCAGCTTGGGCTGGAGACGGTGGCCGTGCATTCCGAAGCCGACGCGGACAGCCGCCATGTGCATGAGGCGGATGTCAGCCTGTGTATCGGCCCTCCCGCTGCGGCGCGCAGTTACCTTGATCCTGACGGACTGCTGCTTGCGGCCCGACTGACGGGGGCGCAGGCCATCCATCCCGGTTACGGGTTCCTGTCGGAAAATGCCGATTTCGCCGATGCGGTGGAGGCTGCGGGCCTGACCTTCATCGGCCCGACGGGCGCGTCCATCCGCATGATGGGCGACAAGATCACCGCCAAGCGCGCCATGCGGGAGGCCGGGGTGCCCTGCGTGCCCGGATCGGACGGGCCGCTGCCTGCCGACATGGACGCGGTGAAGGCCATTGCGCTGGAGGTGGGGTTCCCCGTGATCGTCAAGGCGTCGGGCGGTGGCGGCGGGCGCGGCATGCGCGTGGTCGAGCGTGAGGCCGACCTGGCGCAGGCGGTCATGCTGACGGCCAAGGAAGCGCAGCAGGCCTTTGGCAATCCGACGCTGTATCTTGAACGCTTCATGCAGAAACCACGCCATATCGAGATCCAGGTCCTGTGCGACACGCACGGCACGGCGCTGTGGCTGGGCGCGCGCGACTGTTCGCTGCAACGCCGTCACCAGAAGGTGCTGGAGGAGGCGTCCGCCCCCGGCATCACGCCGGAGATGATCGCCCGGATTGGCGAACGCTGTGCCGAAGCCTGCCGGCGCATCGGCTATCGCGGCGCGGGAACGTTCGAATTCCTGTATGAGGACGGGGTCTTCGCCTTCATCGAAATGAATACCCGCGTGCAGGTCGAACATCCCATTACCGAGGAGACGACCGGCATCGACATCGTGGCGCAGCAGTTGCGTATCGCACAGGGCGAGACGCTGGATATCGCACAGTCCGATATCGCCTTGCGGGGGCACGCCATCGAGTGTCGCCTCAATGCGGAGGACCCGTTCACCTTCATGCCCTCGCCCGGGACCATTACACGCTGGGACCTGCCCGGCGGGCCGGGGATCCGTGTCGATACGCATGTGGTCGCGGGCTATACGGTGCAGCCCTATTATGACTCCCTGATCGGCAAGATCATCAGTCATGGCGCAACGCGGGCGGAAGCCATCGCGCGCATGCGTGTCGCACTGGCGGAAATGAAGGTGGAAGGTGTTGCCACCAACATCGCCCTGCATCAGGACCTGCTGGCGGACCCGGCGTTCGAACGCGGTGGGGTGGATATCCATTACCTTGAACGCTGGCTTGCGCACAGGACGGCCTCATGAACAACCGCTCCGAACAGTTGGTGCCCCATTTCGACCGGATGCCTGACCCCGACCAGATCGTGCAGATGGCGACATGGCTGGCGCAGGCGGGGCTGGAAAGCCTTGAACTGACGAATGAGGCCGCGGGCCTGCGGCTACGCCTGTGCGTGGAACAGGCCGCCCCGGGTGTTGCCC
>NZ_JABJWD010000044.1:0-165783 GCF_013155425.1 Gluconacetobacter entanii
CCCCCCATTGTCAACGCCTTATGCAAACCCCGAAAAAACGGCGGAAAACCGGCAAACCCGTACCAAAAACTCCCATTCCCGGCACCATCCTACGAAAAAAAAGCAAAAAAAAGAGGAGGAGGCTCACGCCTCCCCCTCTCCCTTTCAGCTTACGCCACCAGCACGTCAGTCCGCGTCAACAGCATGCCCGTCAATCGGCGCCCTTATGTTGGGACATGATCAATGACAGGACACCCGGAACTTGTCTTTGTGCAGGCCTGTCCTCATACGTAAGGGGCTTTGCATCCCGCATCGCAATGACACAAATGGTCTGGATTGAACGTGCAGCGCGTTATTTTCCCTTATATTGGACATCCGCATCAGGAGTTCCATTCCCTTCCCATCGCAATGGAAATGGCCGCCCGCCACCCCGATGTCGAAGTCCATCTGGCAAGCCTGACGGAAAAACGCGAAGCGCACCTGCAATATCTGGCCAGCTTTTACCCAGAGGCACGGGTCCGATACGAACTGCTGAAACTGCCGCCCTTCATCCGCCGGCTGATCGACAGGCGCGGTCCGCAACCTGCAGACAAGATACTGGCCCTGTTTTTAAACAAAGAATATTTCCGAAAGTTTCAGGCAATCGTCGTTCCCGAACGCACCAGCCTGTATCTGCGCCGCATGGGCGTGCGGGAGCCCAAACTCGTCTGGACGCGGCATGGCGCGGGCGATCGGGCCGTCGGTTTTGCCAAGGATGTCCGGCACTTCGACTATATCCTGATGGCTGGCCACAAGGTGGAGCAGCGCCTGATGGCACAGGGCAGCCTGCGTCCCGGCCATTATAAAAATGGAATTTATGCAAAATTCGATCTGGTGCAGCGCATGAATATTCATCGCGACAGACTGTTTCAGAATGACCGCCCCACCGTCCTGTATAACCCGCATTTCAGCCGCCACTTGTCATCATTCCCAAAATTCGGCATTCAGATACTCGATTATTTTGCGCGACAGCAGAAATACAATCTGGTTTTCGCTCCGCACTACAGGTTGTTCGACAGCCATCGTACCCAGGCACAACGGCTGTTCCATCCGTACCGAAACTGCGGACATATGTTGTTTGATCCAGGTAGCGAGAAGAGCATCGACATGACCTATACCATGGGGTCTGACCTATATATGGGCGACGTCAGCAGTCAGGTCGCGGAATTCCTGACCACGCCGCGTCCGTGCCTGTTCCTGGATGCGCATGCGACCCACTGGCGCGACAACCCGAACTACACAAGCTGGTCCCTGGGGAACGTGATCCATTCCGTCGCGGATCTTGGCCATGAAATCGACAGGGCATTTACAATGCAGACCCAATTCCTAGACCGGCAGAAATCGTATATACATGACACGTTCGGCCATGCCGTGCCGGGGCCGAGCGCCGCAACTGCCGCGAATTCAATCATTGACTTTCTAAGGTCAAATGATTGATGACCGCGTTTTCTTCATTCCAAGTCCTGCCCGTGGAAGTCACATTACCGGAAATGACACGTCTCCCGACCCCTACAGATTCTGGCCAGCCGCGACGCTACGGCGATTTCGACACGTTCCTGCAGGCGCTCGATTACGCCGCGGAAGGCGAAAGTGGCTTCAATATCTACTCGGGCCGGGGTGAACTGCTGGAGGCTCTGCCCTACCGCACCCTGCGCGAACAGGCGCGCGAGGTTGCACAGCGCCTGCTGTCGCTCGGGCTGCAACCCGGTGAGCGCGTGGCGATCGTCGCGGAAAGCGATGGGGATTTCGCGCGCATCTTCTTCGGCTGCCAGTATGCCGGCCTGATTCCCGCCCCCCTTCCCCTGCCCGTCGCCTTCGGTGGGCGCGAGGGGTATGTGGCGACCCTGCGCGGCATGGTCAAAAGCGCGGATGCCTCGGCACTGGTCATCGCCTCCATCATCGCATCGTGGAAAGATGACCTGATCGAAGGGCTGGACCTGCGCTTTGCCGGTGTCCCCGAAGACCTGCTGGCCACGCCGATTACCGTGACCGACCTGCCTGAAGTCGGGCCGGACGACATTTCCTACCTGCAGTTTTCTTCCGGCAGCACGCGCTTCCCCATGGGGATCGCGGTGACACAGCGGTCGGGCATGGCGAATGCGCATGCCATCGCCCTCAACGGCCTGAAGGTCCGTGAAAAAGGCGACCGCTGCGTCTCGTGGCTGCCGCTGTATCATGACATGGGACTGGTCGGATTCTTCCTCACCCCCATGACGTGCCAGTTGAGTGTGGACCTGCTGCCGACGCGTGAATTCGCACGCCGCCCGCATGTCTGGCTGGACCTGATCAGCCGTAACCGTGGCACGATTTCCTACAGCCCGTCCTTCGGATATGAACTGTGCGCGCGCCGGGCGACGTCCATCTCGCTCGACCTGTCGTGCTGGCGGGTCGCGGGGATTGGTGGCGACATGATCCGCTATCATATCCTTGAGGACTTTGCCGAACGCTTCGCCGCTTCCGGCTTTGACAGCCACGCCTTTACCGCCAGCTACGGCATGGCGGAAACGACGCTGGCCATCAGCTTCGTGCCGCTTGGCTCTGGCATCCAGACCGATACGATCGACCTGCGCATCCTCGAGACGCAGGCCATCGCCTCGCCTTCCAATGATCCGTCGCAGATGCTGCGCACGTTCGTCATCTGCGGCGAAGTCCTGCCCGGCCATGAGCTTGAGGTCCGCGACAGCGAAGGCAGGGTCGTGAAGGACCGGCAACTGGGGACGATTTTCGTGCGCGGCCCCAGCCTGATGCAGGGCTATTTCCGCCAGCCGCAGGAAACCGCCAAGGTGGTCGATGCGGATGGGTGGCTCAATACGGGGGACCTTGGCTACATGCTCGATGGGCAGGTGGTCATCACCGGTCGCGCCAAGGACCTGATCATCATCAATGGCCGCAACATCTGGCCGCAGGACCTTGAATGGTCGGCGGAGACGGAAATCGCCACCCTGCGCAGCCGTGACGTCGCGGTCTTCTCCGTCGATGAAAGCGAGGGGGAAAAGATCGTGGCCCTGGTCCAGTGCCGCGCCACCACCCCCGAAGCGCGCGAGGCCCTGCGCAACGACACCGCCAGCCTGTTCCGGCGCCAGCACGGGGTTGATGTGTCGGTCATCCTTGTGCCCCCCCACACGCTGCCCCAGACGTCCTCGGGCAAGCTGACGCGCGCCCGGGCGAAGGCGATGCTGCTGTCGGGCGCGTTCAAGCCGATCGATACCAGCATTTCCGTGGCCTGATCCCACCGGCCCCCTGTCCGTTCCCGTCATGCGCCGGGAACGGATGTACTGCTGGCAGGTTAAAGCGGCACTGGTCAAAATACCGTTTTTCAATCATAAGGGGGGCCTTCATGGGGGGACACCATCAGGCGCGCCCCCTGTTCCGGAAAACCCCGGACTCTGGCAACGACACGCTGACCCCCTTTTCGGTGATATCCGGCAGGGTCATGCCATAAGGATGTAATAATGAGTGAAACGGTAGCGGACGTCTCGGCCATCATTGTGCAGACACTGCTGGCGAACCCCAAGGTTCCCCGTGACATCAATGGCGGCAGCAAGATCGTCGAGGATCTGGCGTTCGATTCACTGGCCGTCATGAACTTCGTCATGGAGATCGAGGACAAGCTTGACGTCTCCGTCCCCCTCGACCGGCTGGCGGATATCCGCACGATCGACGATCTTGCCGCCTGCATCGTCTCCCTCAAGCAGGCGTCCTGACCGGCATGTCCATTTTTTCGAAATATGAGGGGCTGTCACGTTCGCTTTCCGCCGTGACTGCCGAAGGTGGGCGCAACCCGTTCGACGTGGTGATCGAACGGCCGATTTCCTCGACGGTCGGGCTGATCGAAGGGCGCGAGACCCTTCTGTTTGGCACCAACAACTACCTTGGCCTCAGCCAGTCGCCCGCCGCGATCGAGGCCGCCGTGGAGGCCGCGCGCAAATATGGCGTCGGCACGACCGGTTCGCGCATCGCCAACGGCACGCAGGGCCTGCACCGGCAGCTTGAAGCCCGGCTGGCGGCATTTTTCCGCCGTCGCCACTGCATGGTGTTCTCCACGGGGTATCAGGCCAACCTTGGCACGATTTCCGCGCTGGCGGGCAAGGACGACTACCTGCTGCTCGATGCCGACAGCCATGCCAGCATCTATGACGGCAGCCGCCTGGGCCATGCGCAGGTCATCCGTTTCCGCCACAACGACGCCGACGACCTGCGCAAGCGTCTGCGGCGCCTTGATGGCACCCCCGGCGCGAAGCTGATCGTGGTGGAGGGGATCTATTCCATGATGGGCGACGTCGTGCCGATGGCGGAATTCGCGCAGGTCAAGCGCGAAACCGGCGCATGGCTGCTGGCGGACGAGGCCCATTCCGTGGGCGTCATGGGCGAGCACGGGCGCGGCGTGGCCGAGGCCGACGGGGTGGAAGACGACATCGATTTCGTTGTCGGCACCTTCTCCAAGAGCCTTGGGACGGTTGGTGGCTACTGCGTTTCCAACCATGACGGGCTGAACCTGATCCGGCTGTGTTCACGTCCCTACATGTTCACCGCGTCCCTGCCACCGGAAGTCATCGCGGCCACCATGGCGGCGCTGGACGAACTGGAAAACCGGCCCGAACTGCGCCACCAGTTGATGGACAACGCCCGTCGCCTGCATGCCGGGCTGAACGCTGCCGGCCTGCGCACCGGGCCGCAGGCCAGTCCGGTCGTCTCCGTCATCCTTGATGATGTGGAACAGGCCGTCGCCTTCTGGAACCGGCTGCTCGACCTTGGCGTTTATGTCAATCTCAGCCTGCCGCCCGCAACACCGGACCAGCACCCGCTGCTGCGCACCTCCGTCATGGCGACGCACACGCCGGCGCAGGTGGATCAGGCCGTCAGTGTGTTCGCTGCGGTTGCAGGCGAACTCGGCATCAATCGCGCCCCTGTTTCCGCCTGAAATACCCTGCCTGCCGCAGCGACCATAACAGGCGCGGCAGGCAGATCAGCGGGTGACGTTCGGCAAAGGGCGACAGCGGCAGGTCAATGCCGGAATGGCGCTTGATCTTCCATGCGATATAGCGCGCGCCCCCGGCGAAGGTGAATGCGCCCTTGGTCAGGCGGGCGATATTCAGCGGCTGCCCCATCCTGCGGCGCAGCCACCAGCCATCGCGCATGTCCTTGCGCCATGCGGCATCGACCGTCGGTTCCAGCACGTCCCCATGCTCCACGAAAGGCAGCCCGTCGGCCCGCCATGCCGCAGCCAGCAGCGCACGGTAACGCGCCTCGTGCCCCTGCACGATGGCACGCGGACGCTTGCGGCTGCTCTCGACCCGCAGTTCCGCGCCATAGGTGTTTGAAAACAGCGCGTTCCAGAATTCATCGGCCGTGCCCTGCCGGGGCCCCAGCGCCATGGCCCAGCGCGCGGCCATCGCCACCGCACGGATCAGGCAGCCAAGGATGGCGTCGGCCGCCTGCGCATCACGCACCCAGACCAGGCGCACGGGCTGGCAGAAGCGTGCCCATATCGTGGTGTCCAGCGTCCTGCGGCCGGTCATGTGGCGGAACTGCTCCAACGTCAGGATCGCGACCTTCGCGCGCACCATCCGTCCGTCCACGTGGCGTTCGTGATATTCAACGTTGGGGGGCAGCAGCCTGTTGGCCGTGCGCGCCCAGCCACCTGCGGGCCAGTCCGGCAGGCGTTCGACGATGATGTAGAAATCCAGCACCCCATCCAGGTCCGGCTGCCGCAGGGCGGAGCCATAGAACAGCACCCCGAGCGGGCGCGACGGACCGACCATGTCCGCGACAAAGGACGTGACGGCAGGAGGCACAGGCTGAACCAGTTCGGAGACCAGCAGGTGCGCGATCCCGCCTGCCGCACTGGCATCGGGGACAGGGTTCAGCGGGTGCGGGGCCATCTTCTCCCTCACGCCTGGATGAAATCGATGGGCGGCGTGACCGACAGGTAGGTCACACCATCGGGACCGGAATCCAGCACTTCGCCATCGAGCACGAAATCCTCCTTCATCTCCAGCCGGATGCGCCGGGCGCAGCCACTGTCATAGGCCGCATTGCGCCGCAGCCATGCGGGCACACGCCCGCGCAGCAGTGACAGCACCGCCCCCGTCAGGCGTGGCGGCATCCCCGCCACGTCGAGGTACCAGATGCCATCGTCATGCGAATCGTGCCCCTGCCAGAACGGCCACACGCCATGCGGCAGTTTCTGCAGGGTCGTCGCAAGGAACAGGAAACATGACCCGGCGCGCCGTGGCGCATCCTCCACCGTAAGCGCGACCCTGTCGCCCTGCATCCATTCCTGCCGGAAACGCCGCGACAGCAGATGCGCGATGGAGGAGCACAACGTCATGATCACCGCCATTTCATGCGAATACCGATCGAGAATCGCAGGCTGGTGCGCCAGTTCGATACCCCGCCGGAAGGCGGCCCCGCCATGGAACATGCCGACGACGGGGGAACGTTGCGGATCGCTCCAACTGACGACAAGGCCACGGCGGCGGCGGATGTTGCGCCGCATGTCGCCACCCGCCGCAAGGCGGTTGAGCCGTGACAGCGCCTCCATCCCGCGCAGCCCGAATCCCACATCCCCCGCGATCAGGTTCGTATTCCCCGAAGGCAGGATCGCGATCGCGGGCAGGTTGTCCGGGCTGTAATGACGATGCACCGCGCTCAGCACGTCACTCAGCGTACCGTCGCCGCCATCCACCACGATGCACTGCACATTGCGCCGCGCAAGGTCGGCCACGGCGCGCACCAGTTCGTCAGGTGCCTTGGGGGTCAGGAAATCATCCCCCAGCAACCGCCGCGCCATCATGCTGTATTGTTCGTTCCCGCTTCGATTCCGCCGACTGCGCGGATTATGGATAATGACGAAGCGTGGTGTCACGGACGGTCCCAATCGTTTAGAAATTTGACGTACGGGTCATAAGCAACCATCTGCCTCTTATTGCAAGCTAGGAAAACCCGCTTATCTCGACATATGGCCCGTCGGGATGGTGTGATCCATACATGACGAAGCCAGCAGACAAGCCGTCTGGCGCATCCAGATGCATCCGGGGGAAAGTGCCTTTTGACCGATATTCTCATTGCACATGCCTCCGATCTGCATCTGACACTCGACACCCTGCGCATCCGGGCGCGTGACCTGCTGAATAAACGCGCCCTGAGTTACCTGTCATGGCAGCGCCGGCGACTGATACACCGTACGGACGTCCTGCGGCGCGTGATGGCGGACATTGCGGCCCATGATGTTGACATGCTGGCGCTGACGGGGGACCTGACCAACCTTGGCCTGCCCGATGAATGCGCGCAGGCGGCACGCTGGCTGTCGGAACTGCCGATGCCGGTCACGGTGGTCCCCGGCAACCACGATGCACTCGTCAGCCACGACTGGCACCAGACCATCGGCAGGTGGGCTCCGTGGATGGGTCCCCTGCCCTTTCCCTTTGTCCGCCGGGTGGGGCCTGTTGCCCTGATCGGCATCAATTCCGCCCATCCCACCCCCTGTTTCCAGGCATATGGCGATATTGGCGCGCGCCAGGCCGCACGGCTTGCGGATGTGCTGGAGGAAACCGGCCGGCAGGGGCTGTGCCGTGTGGTCATGATCCACCACCCGCCCCTGGCCCGCCTGACACCGCGGCGCAAGTCCCTGCGCGATGCGGACAGGTTTGCCGCCTGCATCGCACGGCATGGGGCGGAACTGGTCCTGCATGGGCATACCCATGTCTCCACCCTTGCGACCCTGCCCGCGCCCGGTGGCCCGGTGCCCGTCGCGGGCGTGGCGTCCGCATCCGCGCAATCGTCAGACCCGGCGCGCGCGGCATCATGGAACCTGGTGCATATCTCCCCCCTTGATGGGGGATACCGCACGGAAATCACACGCAGGATCATGCTGCCCGATGGCAGGGCCGTCGCCACGCCACCGATTATTTTCACCACGGCCGCTTCATCCCCGACGCATTCGGGTATAAGCACGCCTCGATGAACCTTCCTCCGTCCATGCGCCGTGGTCTCCGGGGACTGATGCCCGGAACGCTGGATCATTACCTGCTGCAGCAGGTCATCCCGCCATTTTCCATCTCACTGGGCGTAGTGATGGCGGCGCTGCTGCTGGAACGGCTTCTGGCACTGTTCAACCTGCTGGCATCCAATGGCAGCTCGATGAAGACCTTCGTGTCGCTGCTGACGGACCTTGTGCCCCACTATCTCGGGCTGGCGCTGCCGGCGGCCATGTGCGTCAGCGTGTTTTCGGTCATCCGGCGGATGAGCCAGAACCACGAGATCGACGCCCTGATGGCCAGTGGCGTATCCATGTTCCGCATCGCGCGGCCCTTCATCGTCGTGGGGGCCATCCTCGGCGTGCTCAGCTTCTCGCTTTATGGGTTCATACAGCCTTATGCCCGCTACAATTACCGCTCGGCACTGTATTTCGCCAGTCATAGTGGATGGGCCCCGCACCTGCAATCGCACATGTTCGCGGCCCCCTCGCACGACCTGATGCTGACGGCGGAAAAGGTGGATGACGCGGGATCACGGATGTTCAAGGTCTTCATCCGCGACAACAGCAACCATGACCTGACGCGCTACATCACCGCGCGCAAGGGATACCTGTATATCCCCAACAATGACGAGAAGATCCGCCTCGACCTGGTTGACGGCACCATCATCACCGACCGGCATGACAAAAGCCCGAGCGTGATCCATTTCGACCATACGACGGAACTGTTTTCCCCCCACGGGCAACTCGACAAGCTGAAGGCCTACCGCACGCGCGGGCAGACGGAACGTGAACTGACGCTGCCCGAACTGTATCGCGGCATCCGCCACGGCATTGACGGGATCAAGCATTCCTATCTGGTCGCGGAACTGCATTTCCGCCTTGCGCGCACGGCGGCGATCCCGTTCATCCCCCTGCTGGCCTGTGCGCTGGCGGTCATGGCGAAGCGGCAGAAGCGCAGCATCGGCCTGCCTGTTGCGGCCATTGCGCTGGTGGGGTTCGACCATACGCTGCAGATGGGTCTCAGCCTTGTGGCGAACGTGCACATGTCGCCGCTGCTGGTAATCTGGCTGCCGACGCTGGTTTTCGGCACAGGCTGCGTCTGGGCGCTGGTCTGGCGCTGTGGGGGCCTGCGCATCCTGATGATGCCCGAACATCCCTCCAGCCAGCGTGAACTGTCGCCCGACGGCCTGCCGCGCCGCATCCAGGATGCACGCCCATGATCGGCTGGGCACGGCGCACCCTGCTGCCGGGCGGCAGCGTCCTGGTGGGATACCTGACGCGCGAACTCCTCTCCAAGGTCTTTGCCACCGCCGCCGTCATCATTGCGCTGATGGAGGTTCTGGCCCTGCTGGAGCAGGTCACGGAGATCATGAGTCGCCATCTCGGCCTGTCGGGGGTGCTGTATTACGCCGTGATCCGCCTGCCGCTGCTGTTTGGCAACGCCATGCCGCTTGCGGTGCTGATCGGGGCGCTGATCACGCTGGTGCAGCTTACAAGTTCGAACGAGATTTCCATCCTGCGTGCGGCGGGCCTTTCGACGCCGGGCCTGTTCCGCCTGTTCATGCCGGCCGTGCTGGGGCTTGGGCTGCTCTGTGTCGCTGTCGATGACCAGCTTGTCCCACGTAGCGAGATCGCGCAGGCACGGTGGTGGAACAGCACCAATCCCTCCCCCAATGGGGTCTCCCGCGATGTCTGGTTCCGCACCGGCATGACGCTGGTCAATATCGGCGGCGTGGCGCATGGCGGGCGGGAACTGCATGACGTGACCGTCTATCGCCGCGAGGATGACGGCAGCCTGCAGAAGGTCATCCACCTGCCGACGGTCCGCTATTTCATCAACCGCTGGGGCGGGGTGCCCGACCACAGCCTGACGGTGCTCAGCCCCACCCGGGTGGAACAGGCCGACAATACTGATGAAACGCGCCTCGTGCTCGACTGGCCGCAGGCGCTGACGCCCGATGTGCTGCTGCAGCTTTCGGAAAATACGCCGCTCTCGATCTCGACGATGCTGCGTGTCCTGCGTAATGAGTTCCCGTCCAGCCAGTCCCCGGCATTTTTCATGACCGAAATACTGGGTCGTATCATGTTACCCCTGACATTTACGGTTATGCTGTTATTGGCTATTCCTGTGGTTTATATCCCTCCCCGGGCCGGGACACGCAGTTGGCTGCCTGTCTGGTGCCTGGGTGCAGGTCTGGTGTTTGTCGTGTTTCAGGGGCTGTTGCGGGCTCTTGGCAATGCCGGTACGCTCCCCTCCGTGGTGGCGGTTTTTGTCGGGATCGTAATTTTCATTCTCGGCGTTGTGACAGTGCTATTGAGGATAGAAGAACGATGATTACCAGTACCCTGAAGAACACATCGATCCGGACGGGGCGCAGCTTCGACCTGGGAAAGATGAATCTTCGTCAACTGTGGATTGCCTATCTCACCTATCCGACCATCCTGCTTTATTTCGCACTGGCACTGTGCAGCTTCGGCATCATGATCCACACATTCGTGTCATGGCTGCCGGTCGTCATCAGCATCGTGTCGGTTGTCTTCGTCTATCCGCTGGTATGGTACGCGATTCACCGCTTCATCCTGCACGGGCGGTTCCTCTATCGCCTGAAATGGACATCGGCCCTGTGGAAGCGCATCCATTTCGACCATCATCAGGATCCGCACCTGCTCGACGTCCTGTTCGGATCGCCGCTCAATACCATTCCGACCATCGCAATCGTCACCATTCCCATCGGCTTTGCCATCGGGCAGGCGGCCGGGGCGGCGGCGGCCTTTGGCGCGGGCCTGACGATCACCTGCATTTATGAATTCTTCCACTGTATCCAGCATCTTAACTACAAGCCGAAGATGGCGTGGATCCAGCGCATGAAGCAGCGTCACGTGCTGCATCACTTCCACAATGAAAACGGCAATTACGGCATCACCAGCTTCATCGCCGACCGTCTGTTCCGCAGCTATTACGTCGATGCCAAAAGCTGCACGCGCAGCCCCAGCGTCTTCAACCTCGGCTATGACCAGGACGAGGCGAAGCGCTACCCATGGGTCATGGACCTGACGGGTTCGCCGCCGCGCGACCGTCCCGATGGCGCGAATCCGAACCGGAACGCCGCATGAGCACCGATGCGGGGCTGAATGTCCTCATCCTTGCGGGGAGTCGCCGTGGCGTGCGCGACCCCATGGCGCAGGCGGCCGGCATTTCGCACAAGGCCATCCTGCCGGTCTGTGGCCGCCCGATGATCACGCGGGTCTGTGATGCCCTGATGCAGGTGCCGGGCGTCAGGCGGATCGTGATCTGTATCGACAGCCCCGACGCCGTGCGCGACGCGGTCCCCCCGTCGGTCACGTTCCTCCCCGAGGCCGCGGGCCCGAGCGCCAGTGTCATGAACGCGCTTGGCGTCCTTGGTGCGCCACTGCTGGTCACGACGGCGGACCATGCCCTGCTGCGCCCCGAATGGATCAATGGTTTCATCGCCGATTCCACGCGCGCGAACTGTGACATGTCGGCGGGAATCGCGCTTGAGTCGGCCATCATGCGCGACGTGCCCGATACGAAACGCACGATGATCCGTCTGGCCGATGGTGCATTTTCGGGCTGCAACCTGTTTTTCCTGCGCACGCCCGCCGCGATGTCGGTGCTGAAACTGTGGCAGCGGCTGGAAAATGACCGCAAGCATCCGCTGCGCATGGCGCGCCTGCTGGGCTTGGGCATCCTGCTGCGATTCGTCCTGCGCCGCCTGACACGCACGGACGTGTGCGCGCGCATTGGCCAACTGACGGGTGCGCGCGTCAGCCTGATCCCCATTGATGACGGATGCGCCGCCGTGGACGTGGACAAGCCCGCCGATCTCGACCTGGTCACGCGCCTGATCGGGCGTGAGGCCCCTCCCGCATAGGGCAGAGCCGCAATACACCCTGTGACCCACGGTGTGAAACGTGCCATCAGATCTTCCCATGCGCTCCCCCCAACCGGACCTGCCGACCGCCGACATACAACCCGTGATCCGGCGCGCGGTTGCATGTCTGTGCGCGCAGCATGACTGGGCCGTGCTGCATGAAATGCCCCTGCCCAACGGGCGGCGCGCGGATATCATGGCGCTGTGTCTCGCCGGGCGCCTGACCTGTATTGAGATCAAGTCCGGGCTGCCCGATTTCCGCAGTGACCTGAAATGGCCGCAATACCGTCCATGGTGTGATGCGTTCTATTTCGCGGTGCCCCATTCCTTCCCGCAGACGGTCCTGCCTGACGATGTGGGCGTGATGGTGGTGGATGTGGCTGCGGCGTCGGGATACGGGCCTGCGATCGCCGATGCGGCCATCATCCGCCCCGCCCCGATGCACAAGCTGGCCCCCGCCCGGCGACGCAGCGTGACCCACCGTTTCGCCATGCTGGCGGCGCAGCGACTGAACCGGATGGAAGATCCCGCGCTGGCCACAGTGCTGCGCACGGCGTTACGTTCTGAATGACCGGCCCCAGCGCCCCTGTAGAAAAAGGAAACACCATGTCCAATCCCATCCTCTGCCGTTTCGAGGCCGCCCGTTCGGTCGTGCGCGACGCCGCCGCCCTGGCGATGAAGATGCGCCCCGCCCCCGGCGGCCCGCAGGCCACGCAGAAGGCCGCCCAGGACTGGCTGACGGAAACGGACGGCGCGGTGGAGGCCCTGATCTCCCAGCGGATTGGCGAGCTGTTCCCCGAGGACGGGTTCCAGGGCGAGGAGGAAGGACGCACCCGCACCGGCAGCCTGCGCTGGGTGGTCGATCCGATCGACGGGACCTCCAACTACGCGCGCGGGCGCAACCGGTGGTGCATCTCGCTTGGGCTGATGGATGGGGACACCCCGGTCGCAGGCATTATCGAGGCCCCGGCCCTGCGGGAAACCTATACCGCCGTGCGCGGGCATGGCGCGTTCCTCAACGGGCAGCCGATCCATGCCTCCCCCGTGTCCGACCCGGCAACCTCCCTGATCGAGATGGGGTGGAGCAACCGCGTCGGACCCGGTGTGTTCCAGCAGAAGATCGACGCCATCCTCGGCCTTGGGGCGATGCCGCGTTCGGGCGGGTCCGGCGCCATCGCGCTGGCCGAAGTCGCCTGCGGGCGGCAGGATGGCTATCTGGAAATGAGCATCAACCTGTGGGATGTCGCCGCAGCCCTCGTCCTGCTGGAGGAAGCGGGGGCGCGTGTTTCCCCCTTCCTGCGGGATGGCGGGCTGGACGGGGATGCGACCATCCTTGCCGCCGCGCCCAATATTGCCGATGCACTGTCACGCGCAGTTGGCGTATCAATGGATTGATGGACGTCGCGCATTGACGTAACCAGCCATCATTCGGCCATGAAAACGGGTCATGTCCCCCGGCGGGACAGGCCCGCTCATGCCGCGGTCCGGCACGATCGAAAGGGAGCACAAGGCGTGCGTAACGGTTTCTTCGTCAAAAGTCTCATGGCCGCAGCCCTGCTTGCGCTGCCCTGCAATGCCGTCATGGCCGCCACCGCGACCATGGAAAAGGAACAGAACCTTGTCGACAGGGCCACGCTTGCGGTGCGGGACATCTTTTCCGGGGCGAAGTCCACCAGCAAGATCACGCGCTACCTTGCGCAGGCGCGCGGCGTGATCGTGTGCCCGTCCGTCTTTCGCATGTCCATCGCCTTTGGCGGCGGCAGCGGCGGATGTGTCCTGCTGACGCGCGATGCGCGCGGTTCATGGTCGGACCCGGCGTTCTATACCATCACCACCGCCAATTTCGGCCTGCAACTGGGCATGCAGGACGCCGAGATCATGATGTTCGTCATGACCGACAATGGCGTGCAGTCGCTGCTCGACAGTCAGTTCAAGTTCGGGGCGGATGCCGGGACGTCCTTTGCCTCCTCCGGTTCGGGAATCGAAAGCGGGACGGCAGGATCGCATAACACCGACATCATGGGCGTGCAGAAATCAAAGGGCATGTTCGCAGGCGCCGCCCTGGGCGGATCGAAGCTGAAGGTCAACAGTCCGGCCAACCGCGCCTATTACAACCAGATCGTCGGGCCGGAAGACATCGTGATTTCCATGCGTGTCAACAATCCGGGGGCCGATCCCCTGCGCAGCGCACTGACCGAGGTCCTGACAGCGGCGCAGGCCAATGTTCCCACCGGTGGCACGAGCACCACGACATCCAGCAACCAACCCGTTGTCCAGCCTGCGCAGGCCGGACAGGTCCACAGCCAGGACCTGCCCAGCCAGTAAGGGAAATTACCAAAAGTTTCCGGGAGCCGCCTTTTTCCAGGAAGGCGGCGTCCTTCGAAGCTTGTTGAAAAAGCTTCCCCAAAAAAAACTTCTGAATGATTTTCGTTAACGGGCAGTTCTATTTGGGGGCTGATGTCTGGTGCTGCCTGAATGCGCTGACATGCCGGTTGTGATCGCCCAGACTGCTGGCGAAATCATGGCCGCCATGGCCATTGGCCACGAAATACAGCATGTCCCCATCCGCCGGATGGGCCGCCGCCTCCAGCGACGCCGCACCGGGGGAGCAGATCGGGCCGGGCGGCAGGCCCGGTATGACATAGGTATTATAGGGCGTGGACGTAGTCAGGTCCGTATGTGACAGCGCATGCCCCAGCGGTCCGGCCCCCTGATTGATGCCATAAACCACCGTCGGGTCCGACTGCAGCCGCATTCCCTGATGCAGGCGGTTGAGGAAGACACGCGCCACCATCGGCCGTTCCTCCGCCACGGCGGTTTCACGCTCGATCATGGAGGCAAGGACCAGCAGCGCCTGCGGATCTGCAATGGCGGGATCAGGCACCCGCCCGTCCCATGCATGGGACAGCGCACGGGCCATGGCGCGCTGCATGCGCTCCAGCAGCGCCGCACGCGACATTCCCCATTCATAATCATAGGTCAGGGGCATCACGCTGCCCTCCGTCGGGGACGTAAACGTCCCGTCCAGCGCGGGCGCATCTGCCAGCAACGCCGCGATCTGCAGCGCCGAACGCCCCTCCGGAATGGTCAGGCGATGGATGACCGGCCTGCCATGACGCAGCACGAAAAGGATCTGCTGCATGGACGCATGTGCGGGAAAGGTCAGTTCAGCGGCATGAAGCGCCCCGTCAGGACGGGTCAGGCGCACCGCAATACGAAAGACGGGATGGGTCCATGCATCATCGGGAAAGACACCGGCCGCCCGGAGCGAGGCATAGGCGCTGCCTTCCCCTCCCTTGGCCACCACGACCACACGTGCGTCCGGCAACGGGCCGGGACGGGTGAACACCCACATCCCGAAACCAATACCCGCCAGCCCCGACAGAACCAGAACAAGAAAAACGATACCCAGTCCGGCCAGAACCCTACGCACGCCACCCCTTTCGTATCATCCCCCCGTTACCGGGAGGTCTCAGCCCCTGTGTTCAGACACCACGCAGGATGATGCTGGCGTTTGTGCCGCCAAAGCCGAAGCTGTTGGACAGGATGGTGTCGATGCGACGTGCCTGCGCCTCATGCGCGACACGGTCGATCACGCTCTCCCGCGAGGGGTTGTCGAGGTTGAGCGTCGGCGGCGCGACATTATCGCGAATCGCAAGGATGGAGTAGATCGCCTCCACCGCGCCCGCGGCACCCAGCAGGTGCCCGATCGCCGACTTGGTGGACGACATCGCAAGCTTGCGCCCGTCATCACCGAACAGCCGTTCAACCGCCTCAAGCTCCAGGTCATCGGCCATGGTGGAGGTGCCATGCGCATTGACGTACTGGATGTCGGCCGGCGTCATGCCCGCGCTGCGCAACGCACCCTGCATGGCGCGGAAGGCACCGTCATGGCCCGCGGCGGGGGCCGTGATGTGATGGGCGTCGCCCGACATCCCGTAACCCACGACCTCGGCATAGATTTTCGCACCACGCGCCTTGGCGTGTTCGTATTCTTCCAGAACGACGATGCCCGCACCCTCGCCCATGACAAAGCCGTCACGGTCCCGGTCCCACGGGCGCGACGCCTTGGCCGGCGTATCGTTGAAATGGGTGGACAGGGCCTTGGCGGAACAGAACCCGGCAATGCCGAGTTCGCACACCGCAGCCTCAGCCCCGCCGGCCACCATGACGTCGGCATCGCCCAGCATGATCATGCGCGAGGCATCGCCAATGGCATGCACGCCGGTGGCGCAGGCCGTCACGACGGAATGGTTCGGCCCCTTGAACCCGTATTTGATGGAGACATGCCCCGAAACAAGGTTGATCAGCGCGGAAGGAATGAAGAAGGGCGACAGGCGCCGCGCGCGACCTTCCTTGACCGTGACCGATGCCTCGTAAATCGTCTGAAGACCACCGATCCCGGCGCCGATCATGACACCGGTGCGGCAGCGTTCTTCCTCGGTCTCGGGCTTCCAGCCGGAATCCTCGACCGCTTCGGTTGCTGCCACCAGTCCGAGATGGATGAAACGGTCCATCTTCTTCTGGTCCTTGACAGGAACCCAGTCGGAAAGAGTCAGGCAGTTTTCTTCGGTGGGCCCGGCCGGGACTTCGCCTGCGACCTGCGCTGGCAATCCTGACGGATCGAACGCGGAAATGCGGCCAAAGCCGTTTTCCCCCGCCACCAGACGTGACCAGTTATGTTCAATCCCCAGCCCGAGCGGACTGACGATGCCCATACCGGTCACAACAACGCGTCGCTGTTTCGACGCCAATCCGGCAGACTGTATCAACCCGACCTGCTCCCTGAATCTGACAATACCTGACTGTTTCTTTACTCAAGCCTCAAAAGCTGCAAACGCAGCTCAGGCGGCCTTCTGCTTCTCGATGTAGTCGATCGCGTCCTTGACGGTCGTGATCTTTTCCGCCGCATCTTCGGGGATCTCGACGCTGAAGGCTTCCTCGAACGCCATCACCAGTTCAACGGTGTCCAGGCTGTCGGCCCCGAGATCGTCGATGAAAGAGGCGTCCGGCGTCACCTTGCTTTCGTCAACACCGAGGTGTTCGACAACGATCTTCTTAACCTTATCGGCAATTTCGCTCATCTGTCTCTGCTTCCTGTCTGCCCCTGAAGAAACGGGCGGTTCGAAACTCATTCGTCCTGGTAACGTCCCGCAAACCGGAAACGCGAGAAAAAGCGTCCGGCCCGCTTCGGACGAAGCTGCGGGCGATTAGCACGGTTTGCGTGTCCACGCCAAGGCGATGATCGCATTTCCTTGTGCCTGCGGCGCATCATGTCGCGATGCGCCGCCCCGTTCACCCTCTCTTTTTTGCCACTTCGGCCCTGCTGTCCAGCGAAATTCTCTCCTCCCCCGCCTCAGGGCATCGCCATGCCGCCATTGACGTGCAGCGTGGCCCCCGTCACCCATGCCGCCTGCGCGGAGGCGAGGTAGACTACCGCGGACGCGACGTCGTCGGGCTGGCCCATCCGGCCCAGAGGAATCGCGGAAACCAGCTTTTCCTTCTGCGCATCGGGCAGGACATCGGTCATCGCCGTCTGGATGAAACCGGGTGCGACGACATTGACGGTCACGCCACGCGCGCCGGCTTCCTGCGCCATGGACTTGCTCATGCCAATCATGCCGGCCTTTGCGGCGGAGTAGTTCACCTGCCCCGCATTGCCCGTCACGCCCACGACGGAGGCGATGTTGATGATGCGCCCGCTGCGGCGGCGCAGCATCCCCTTGAGCGTCGCGCGCGACAGGCGGAACGGTGCCGACAGGTCCACGTCCATGACGCGGTTCCAGTCCTCGTCCTTCATGCGAATCGCAAGCGTGTCGCGCGTCAGCCCCGCATTGTTGACGAGGATGTCGAGCGGGGCGCCCGCCTTCTCCTCCGCCGTGGCGACAAGGGCGTCCGCCGCCGCCGCGTCCGACAGGTCGGCGGTGCAGACATGCAGCCGTCCCTCATCCGTGCCCGCGTCGCGCGCGATGGACGCCGCGACATCGCGCAGGACCTGCTCACGCGTGCCGGACAGGACGACACACGCCCCCTGCCCATGCAGCGCGCGTGCGATCGCACTGCCGATTCCACCCGACGCCCCGGTTACCAGCGCCACCTTTCCATCAAGCCTGAACATCTAACAGCCATTTTCCTTGCTACTTGGGATGGCGGTCCCGCCGCCTGCGGGACTGCCGCAACTGGTGTCGCCTCAGCGCGCCGCCAGGAACGCCTCGACATCGGCGGGGGTGCCGACCGAACGCGTCGCCACGTCGCCGTTGATGCGCCGCACGAGACCGGAGAGAACCTTCCCCGCCCCGATTTCGGTGAAACTGTCCACACCCATCGCCACCATCGCCTCCACGCTTTCACGCCAGCGCACGGTGCCCGTGACCTGCCGCACCAGCAGGTCGCGGATGGTGGCGGGGTCCGTCACCTTCGCCGCCGTCACGTTGGCGACGACCGGGATGACGGGGGTGCGGATTTCCTCATGCGCCAGGGCTTCACGCATGGCCTGCGCCGCGGGTTCCATCATGGAGCAATGGAAAGGCGCGGACACCGGCAGCGCCAGCGCGCGCTTGACCTTGCGTGCCTTCGCAATGGCGATCGCACGTTCGATGGCCGGCATCTCGCCCGCCACGACCACCTGCCCGCCGCCATTGTCATTGGCGATCTCGATGATCTCGCGCCGGTCCGGCTGGCCTTCTTCCTTCACGACCGCTGCTTCCTCGCAGATGGCGCGCGCCTGTTCCAGATCCACGCCAATCAGCGCCGCCATGCCGCCGCGGCCCACGGGCACGGCCTTCTGCATCGCCTGCCCGCGCAGGCGCAGCAGGCGCGCCGTCTGCGTCAGGCCGAACGACCCCACTGCCGCCAGCGCCGAATATTCCCCCAAGGAGTGCCCCGCCACCAGCGCGACCTCCGTGCGCAGGTTCACCCCGCCCTCACGCTCCAGCACGCGCAGCACGGCGAGCGAGACGGCCATCAGCGCGGGCTGTGTGTTTTCCGTGCGGGTCAGGTCCTCGATCGGGCCTTCGAACATCAGCTTCGACAGGTGCTGGCCCAGCGCGTCGTCAACTTCCTGGAAGACTTCGCGCGCAGGGGCGAACGCTTCGGCAAGGTCGCGTCCCATCCCGACGGACTGGCTTCCCTGGCCGGGGAAAATAAAGGCTTGCACAGGCATGGCTGTCGTGTCCCGCTCAATGTTCAAAAAAATCCCTGCGGTGATGGCGGCACGACGCACCCTCTGTCAATCGCGCGATGACGCCCCGCGCCTGCCCTGCGCCAGCATCAGCAGCACATCCCACGGCAGGGCCGCGCCCTCACGCAGGCGCCAGAACCACCGCCGGGACACCGAGCGCGCGGCCGGATGCGGCGGGGGCGGCACCCGCATGACCCGCCAGCCGGCAAGCGCCATCAGCGCCATGCAGCGCGGCAGGTGATAGGCGCTCGTGGCCACGGCCACCGGCCCGTCATGCCCCATCGCATGCAGCAGTCGCGAACAGGCCCGCACCGACTCCAGCGTATCGCGCGCCGTCTCCTCGGGCAGGATATTTTCCCCGGCAATGCCAAGGTCACGCAGCATCGTGGCCATGACCGCGGCCTCCGACGGCAGCCCGTCACGCGCGGCCCCCGTGGGGATCAGCAGGGGATGTTCACATGTGCGCGCAAACGCCGCCGCCGCCTCCACCCGCAGGCGCAGGGTGCGTGACGGCGTGCCGTCCGGGCGGACGCGTGCGCCAAAGATGACAATCGGCAGGCGACCGCCATCGCCTGTCACTTCGGTGCGCGCAGCAGCACCCGGTTCAGCCCGGACAGGGTGGCAAACATCGTGCGCCAGATCGTGGCAAACCGCGCGGCGGGAATGCCCCGCGTCTCCATGATGGCGGCAAGGTCGCCCACCGTGCGCTCCCCATCGATCAGCGGCAGCAGGCCGCGTGTCTGCGGCGGCACCGCGACGGGCACCACCAGCGTGCCGAACGCAAAGGGCAGCCGGTCGTCCGGCCCGATCTGCTTCGCCAGTTCGACGCCGGGAATTTCCCGCATCACCGGCACGGAATCCATGGCCATCGGGTCCGCGCGTGACACCGGGCTATCGGCACGGGTGACATAGGCCACATGCGTCGCCATGTTGCCCGCCAGGTCCTCCGCCACGGCGGCGCGGTCGCGTTCGGGCATGTCGCGCAGGCGCGCACGCAGGCGCGGGTCCGCCAGCAGGAGCGCCGGGTCGTAGCGCAGCGGTTCCATCAGGCACGCAACCGACAGCCCCGCACGGTCCAGCAGGCCGAACAGCGCCGTCACGTCATAGGCCCGGTCACGCGGGTTGAGCAGCAGGTCATACAGCCCCGCATCCCCGCCCGTCAGGTGATCGCCAAAATTGGTGTTCTGCCGCAGCCATGCGGTGGCCGGCAGGTGGCGCATGACACGCCGCGCCACATCCAGCCTGCGTGCCGGCGCCTCCTCCAGCGGGGCAAGCCGCGCCAGCGCGTCCTGCACCATGTACACACCCGTCCGGCCATAGGGCGCATAGACCATAAGCCCCATGCCCCCACCCGGCGCCAGCATCCCCGTAAGCGTAGACAGCACCGCATCGGGGTCCGGCAGGTGGTGCAGCACGCCGCAGCAGTCGATGTAATCGAACGCCCCGAGGTCAAGCGCATCCAGCCGCGTCAGGTCCCCCGGCACGAAGCGGATGTTTTCCAGCCCCCGCGCCTGTGCCCGTTCGCGCGCGATGCGCAGGGCATGTTCCGACCGATCGACGCACACGACCTCGCCGGGACGCGCCTCACGCGACATGTGGGTGGCCAGCATGATGGCCCCGTCCCCCGTGCCGCATCCCGCGACCAGCGCGCGCAGTGGCCGCGAACGCGGACGGGTCGCGCCGAACACCCAGTAGTCGATTTCACGCAGGTGGCTGGGGCTGCCGATCAGCAGCCGCCGCTTTTCCTCACGCGGGTCACGCTCGGGATAGGGATAGGCCTCGTACTGTGCCGCAAGCCCCCCATCGCGCGCATCACCGCCGCCGGTCGCGTCCATGGCCGGGCCTCAGCGCGGCAGAAGCTTGCCGCGCTGCCATGCCTCGGCAGCGGCGTCGGCGCTCATGCCTTCCACGCGCATGGCATGGTCAAGCGCGCTGACCACCTTGTTGCCCAGCGTCAGTTCATCGAGTTCGTCGAGCATGTCACTGTCGAGTTCCGGCCTGACGGCGCGACGCACCAGCATGCGCGCCGTCTGCGCCGTGCCCAGCGCCCCCTTGGGATCAGCCAGCGGCGTCAGGTTGGTGCTGCCATAATGCAGGAAGTTCGGCTGCCACAGCGCGATGATCGCCGGATCGCCGGTCCTGATCGCCTGGTCGGCATATTCCACCACGTCCTCATCGGGGCGGGCGGCGATGGTGAAGCCATGTTCCGTCAGGTTGTAGGCCGCAACCCCGTGGCGCACCCGGTCCAGCACGGACTGCGCGGTCACGATCTCACGGTTCACGTCATGGCCATCGGCGGCGAGTTCGGCGATCGAGGTCAGGCCCGTGGCGGCGGAAGTGGGCAGGTACCAGCCGAATTCCGGCCGATACAGGTCGCCCAGCGGCTCCATCCCCAGCGCGGGGTCGAGGTAGGCCGCATCCACATCCGGCAGCCATGCGGATACGAACAGGTCGATATCACCATTGCGCATGTGCGCCATCAGCGCCTCATGCGTGCCGGGGACATATTCGATTTCCAGTTCATAGGCTTCGAGCACGCGCGCAACGGCGGCGGCCGTGGCCTCGTGCAGTGTTTCGTCCAGGTGTCCAAGCGTGACCGATGTCATGAGAATTCTCCATTCTGGCGGGTGCGTTCCTGACAGGCGCACATGATCGACACAAGCGCGACACTCCCGAAACCCGATATGTCCATCCCCCTGCCCGCGTCATGGGCGGGGGGGTCGTCTTCATCCCTGCTGCTGCGTCATGCCGGGGCGCGTGACCGCGGCACGGCGCGTATGCTGCACCTGACGCGAAGGCAGCGCGTAATCGAACACCAGCACCCCGATGATATAGGGTGCGGCAAATTTCTTGAACGCTTCATGCGCGGGGTCGAAATAGGCGGGATCGCTGACCACCGGCTTCCCGACGTAGTAATTGCGGTCGCCTTCGGAATTGAAGGTCACGATGAAGCCCTGCTCAAAGCCCTGGTCCACGCCCTCGCCGCTCATCTGCACGCCGGTTTCGATGCTGGCTATGACCTGCTGGCCGTTGTCACGGCGCGACACCTGGCCCAGCGCCATGAACCTGCGCACCACCTCCGCGCGCTGGGCGTCGGTAATGGTCGGCAGGAAGCGCATCAGCACGATATGGCGCACCTTGCCGGGATGGAAATCGGGCGCGGTAAAGGCGCGCAGCCCGATCTGCGCCGCCTGCAGGCGGACCGCGCGTGCCTCCTCGCCCAGTTCCGGGGCGTCGGGGCCGCCGCTTGGCAGGGGGCCGGTCGGTACTACGGGCGCAGGCAGGGGCGGCGCCGCGGTGGGCTGCGGCGTGGCGACGGATGTGGCCGGGACTGCTGGGGCTGCCGGGGCAGGTGTTGCGGTCGCCGGGACCGTTGCCGGCGCCGTCGATGCGGGCTGCGCCGCAGGGCCGGTGGCCGCCGTGGGGGTGGGGGCGACGGACGCATCGGGCGCGTCGGCGTGGGCCTGCGGGATCGTGCCCATCACCGGGACCGCAACGGACAGGACCGCACCAAGCACGAGCCGCGGGAACCTGCCCGCGACCGCCGTGCCTGCCGCCGGACCCGCCATCGTGCGCCAGTATCTTACCGTCATGCCTTCTCCGTCTCCGCGTGCCATGCGCCTCAGGTCGCCACCGTCATGCGGGCAAATCTTTTCTGCTGAAATTTCAAAAGGTAATAGAATGCGCGTGCAATCACCGCATGAAGCCTGCCATGCGGTGTCCATCCTATCGTCTTGAGGATCATGCCCGTCACCCGGTTGGTATGGCGGGGCTGATAGACCTTGAGCGCGCGCGACATGTACGCCGCGATGCAGCGCCGGTGGTCATAGGGCTGCCCCGGCGCGTCGTTCGTGGTGTGGTAGGCGGAGGCGAGTTCGTCGTCCTCGCTTTCGCCCACACGGCCGAGTGCGATGCGCGCGCGCTGCCACACGCCAAGCTTCTCACGCTCCAGGTAACGGTGCATGTGGTCATAGAACAGCTTGAAATGGCGGTATTCGTCGGCGGCGATCTGCTTGCACACCGCCTTGAGCACAGGCTCATCCGTCGCATCGGCCAGCGCGGTATAGAACGAGGACGTCCCGGTCTCCACCATGCAGCGCGCGATCAGTTCCCCCGTGCGCGACCCCCGGATGGAGGTATCGACATCAAGGTCCAGCCGGTAGGATTTCCGGTACCGTTCGAACGCATCCATGTAGTTCCATGACGGATCCGCCAGCATCGCCCACCGGCCCAGCGCATCGCCATGCTGCACTTCCTCATGCGCCCAGCGGTCGGCCGCCTGTCGGAAATCGGGGTCATCCGCAAACACGTTCTTGAGATACGCGGCGTAATCGACACCGTTGCGCTCCACCACCGACGCGGCCTTGACGAGGGGGATGATCTCCGGATTTACCCGTGACGGATCAAATCCGTCCCAGTCCATCTGCTCAATGCGCCAGTGTTTCATCGCAACCCGTACTCTCGCATAAACTCCGTCAGCCCCACCGGGACATGTCATTACGCCGCACGACATGGCACATGTTTCGCCATAACGCCAAGCCTGCGTATCATGGATCGTTGTAAAACCCCGTACGGATCGTGTACGCCACATTCCGCAGACAACAAGAAAAACGACAGATTGGGTCGCAAGATGAATATTCACGAATATCAGGCCAAGGCGCTGCTGCGTTCGTTCGGCATGCCCGTGCCTGACGGTCGTGTCGCCACCTCTGCCGAAGATGCGGCGTCCGCCGCGCGCGAGCTTGCGGCACCCCTGACCGTGGTCAAGGCGCAGATCCATGCCGGCGGCCGTGGCGCGGGCCATTTCGCAGGCGCCGCCGACGACAGGGGCGGCGTACGCCTTGCCCGCAGCGCCGAGGAAGCGGGTGCCGCCGCACACGCCATGCTGGAGCACACCCTGGTCACGAAGCAGACCGGACCGCAGGGCAGGATTGTGCGCAAGGTATACATCGAATCGGGTTGCGACATCGCCCGCGAACTCTACCTCTCGCTTCTGGTGGATCGCGCCAATGGCCGCATCGCCGTGGTCGCGTCGTCCGAAGGCGGCATGGAGATCGAGGACGTCGCCGCCGCCCACCCCGAGCGCATCCTCAAGGCCAGCATCGACCCCGCCCTTGGCCTTTGCGATTACCAGTCGCGCGACCTTGCGGTGAAACTCGGGCTGAAGGGCCGCTCCATCCGGGCGTTCCAGAAGGTCGTGCGCGCCGCCTATGACGCGTTCTGCGGGCTGGACGCCGCCATCGTGGAGATCAATCCCCTGATCGTCACCGGGTCGGGCGACCTGCTGGCGCTGGATGCGAAGATGTCGTTCGACGACAGCGCGCTCTACCGCCATCCCCACCTTGCCGAACTGCGGGACGAGGACGAGGAGGACCCGCGTGAGCGCGAGGCCGCGCGGCATGGCCTCGCCTATGTCGGGCTCGACGGGTCGATCGGGTGCATGGTCAATGGCGCGGGCCTTGCGATGGCGACGATGGACATCATCAAGATGGAGGGCGAATCGCCCGCCAACTTCCTCGATGTCGGCGGCGGCGCCACGACCGAGCGCGTGGCCGCGGCCTTCCGCATCCTGATGTCCGACCCCAAGGTGCGCGGCATCCTCGTCAACATCTTTGGCGGGATCATGCGCTGCGACGTGATCGCGGAGGCCATCATCGCCGCATCACGCGACACGGGCCTGAACGTGCCGCTGGTGGTGCGCCTTGCCGGCACCAATGTGGAGCGCGGGCGCGCCCTGCTGGCCGAATCCGGCCTGACCATCATTCCCGCCGACGACCTGGGCGATGCCGCCCGCAAGATCGTCGCCGCCGTTCGCACCGCCGGAGCAGCCTGATGTCCATTCTTGTCAACAGTTCCACCAAGGTCATCACGCAGGGCTTCACCGGCGCGCAGGGCACGTTCCACACGGAACAGGCCATCGCCTATGGCACCCGCATGGTCGGCGGCGTGACCCCGGGCAAGGGGGGCGAGGTCCATCTCGGCCTGCCGGTGTTCGACACCGTGGCCGAGGCGCGTGAGGCGACCGGCGCCGATGCGTCCGTCATCTATGTCCCGCCCGCCGGCGCCGCCGATGCGATCCTGGAGGCGATCGCCGCCGAAATCCCGCTGATCGTATGCATTACCGAGGGGATTCCCGTGCTGGACATGGTACGGGTGCGCATGGCGCTGGAACGTTCGTCGAGCCTGCTGATCGGCCCGAACTGCCCCGGCATCATCACGCCGGGCGAATGCAAGATCGGGATCATGCCCGGCCCCATCCACCGGCGCGGCCATGTGGGCATCGTCTCGCGCTCCGGCACGCTGACCTACGAGGCCGTGGCCCAGACATCGGCCATCGGACAGGGGCAGAGCACCTGCGTCGGCATTGGCGGCGACCCGGTCAAGGGTATGGATTTCACCGACGTGCTGGAACGCCTGATCGCGGATCCCGACACCCATTCGATCGTCATGATCGGGGAAATCGGCGGCACCTCGGAAATCGAGGGCGCGGAACTGATCCGTGCCAGCGGCACGAAGAAGCCGGTCGTGGGCTTCATCGCCGGGGCGACCGCGCCGCCGGGCCGCCGCATGGGCCATGCGGGCGCGGTCATCACGGGCGGCCATGAAACCGCCGCCGCCAAGATCGAGGCCATGCGTGACGCCGGCATCCATGTCAGCGCAAGCCCGGCCGAACTGGGCACCACGCTGGCGCGCATCCTGGGCTGAACCCCGGCATCGGGGGGACGCATGGACGTTCCCCCGCACATCCCCGCCGGGGCCTGCGCCAAAAAACGTTCCACGGTGCCGCGCAGTCCGTGACAAGGAACGCCATTGTATGGCAGATGCTGCTTTCCCCAACCCCCGAACCGTCCGAGGATCCCGCCAGATGTCCGATGGCCTTACCGCGGCCACCCTGCCGCCCGCGACCACCCCCCCGGTCCTGCCGACGTCATCCATCAGGACCGACTGGACCCGTGACGAGGTCGCAGCCCTGATTGCCCTGCCATTCCCCGAACTGCTGTTCCGTGCGCAGGGCGTGCATCGCCAGCATTTCGACCCGACGGAAATGCAGATCTCCACCCTGCTGTCGATCAAGACCGGTGGCTGCCCCGAGGACTGCGCCTACTGCCCGCAGAGCGCGATGCACGAGGATGGCGGCGTGAAGGCCAGCCGCCTGATGGCGGTCGAGGCGGTCATGAAGGAAGCCCGCGCCGCGCGTGACGCCGGGGCCGCGCGCTTCTGCATGGGGGCGGCGTGGCGTTCCCCCAAGGAACATGACCTCGAGACCGTCTGCGCGATGGTCGAGGGGGTGAAAAGCCTTGGCATGGAAACCTGCGTGACGCTGGGGATGCTCGACAACGCGCAGGCGCACCGCCTGCGTGAGGCGGGACTGGATTACTACAACCACAACATCGACACCTCCCCCGAATATTATGGGGAGATCATCAGCACCCGTACCTACCAGGACCGTCTGGATACGCTGTCGAACGTGCGCGACGCGGGCATCAATGTCTGCTGTGGCGGGATTGTCGGCATGGGCGAGGACGAGAATGACCGCGCGGGCCTGATCGCGACACTGGCGAGCATGCCGCGCCATCCCGAAAGCGTGCCGATCAACATGCTGGTCCGCGTCGAGGGCACGCCGCTTGCGGCGAAGGACGCCGACGTGGTCGATCCCATCGAATTCGTGCGCATCATCGCCGCCGCCCGCATCACCATGCCTACCAGCCGTGTCCGCCTTGCCGCCGGGCGCGAAGACATGAATGATGAGGCGCAGACGCTGTGCTTCCTCGCGGGGGCTAACTCCATCTTCTATGGCGAGAAGCTGCTGACCACGCCCAACCCCGCCGCCAGCCGCGACATGCGCCTGCTGAAGCGGCTGGGCATGCACACAACCGGCGCCTGCTGAAACACTGCCGTAACCAAGGTCACGTCCTGTCATGTCCTATACGGTAAAGGAGATCTTTCCCACGTTGCAGGGTGAAGGCGGCCAGAGCGGCCGGGCGGCTGTCTTCTGCCGCTTCGCCGGCTGCAACCTGTGGTCCGGCCGGGAGGAGGACCGCAGTGACGCGGCCTGCCGGTTCTGTGACACCGACTTCATCGGCACCGATGGCGAGGGCGGTGGCCGCTTTGCCGATGCCGCGGCCCTGGCCGATGCGATCGCCGCCGCGTGGCCCGCGCCCTCGCGCGCGGGGGCCTTTGTCGTCTTTACGGGGGGGGAACCACTGCTGCAGCTTGATGCGGCGCTGATTGACGCGATGCATGCGCGCGGCTTCTTCATCGCCGTGGAAACAAACGGGACCGTCGCCGCACCTGATGGCATCGACTGGATCTGCGTCAGCCCCAAGGCGGGCACGACGCTGGTGCAGGCATCGGGGCAGGAACTCAAGCTGGTCTTCCCGCAGCCCGGCCTGATGCCCGAACAGGTGGCGGGCCTGGAGTTCACGCAGTTCTGGCTGCAGCCGATGGATGGCCCCGACCGCGTGGCCAATACCGCGCGTGCCGTGGAATACTGCATGGCGCACCCGCAATGGCGGCTTTCGCTGCAGACACACAAGCTGATCGGGATTCCCTGACATGACCATTCCCGCTCCCTCCTGCGCCGGACCTTCGGGTGAGAGTGCGCTGGTCGTCTTTTCGGGCGGCCAGGATTCGGCGACCTGCCTTGCATGGGCGCTGTCACGCTTTGCGCATGTGGAAACGCTGGGCTTCGATTACGGGCAGCGGCACAGTGTCGAACTGTCGTGCCGCGAAAAACTGCGCGACGGCATGGCAGCGCTCGACCCCGCATGGGGCGCGCGGCTTGGCCCGGACCATACGCTGTCGCTCGACGCACTTGGCGCGGTGTCGGACACCGCGCTGACGCGCGAGGCGGAGATCACGCTGGGCGAAAACGGCCTGCCCACGACCTTCGTCCCGGGGCGCAACATCATCTTCCTGACCTTTGCCGCAGCACTGGCCGCACGCCGCAATGCGCGCCACATCATCACCGGCGTGTGCGAGACGGACTATTCCGGCTATCCCGACTGCCGCGATGACACGATCAAGGCGCTGCAGGTGACGCTCAACCTCGGCATGGCCAGTCGCCTCGTGCTGCATACGCCGCTGATGTGGATCGACAAGGCGCAGACATGGATGATGGCGCGCGAACTTGGCGGTGACGCACTGGTGGACCTGATCAACCGCGAAAGCCATAGCTGCTACCTCGGCACGCGCGGCGTCATGCACCCGTGGGGCCATGGCTGTGGCACCTGCCCCGCCTGCCAGTTGCGGCGCGCCGGATGGGAACGGTTCGAGGCCATGACATCCGATGCTTGAACTGGTCTTTACCCGGCGCTTCTGCATGGCGCACCGCCTGCTTTCGGGGGAAAGCGAACGCTGTGCGCTGCCGCATGGCCATAACGAATATGTCCGCGTGACCCTGCGCCCGACGAACCCTGCGCGCCTGGACGGGACGCAGAACATGGTCGTCCCCTTCCACCGGGCCAAGGGGACATGGCACGGTTTCGTCGATAACAGCCTCGACCATGCCTTCCAGCTTGGCGAGGGCGATCCGCTGCTGTCATGGTTCCGCACACATGAACCCGAACGCGCGGGGCGGATCGTGGTCACCCCCGGCGATCCGACGACCGAACTGATGGCCTGCCTGATGATGGCGAAGCTCAATGCGTTCCTGCACGCCGATGGCGACGTGCTGACCTGCGCGGAAATCGTGCTGGAGGAAACGCCGACCAATACCGTGCGCTATGCCGGGGATCCGCTGCTGATGCTGCCCACCCCCCGTCCGCCGCAGGAATGCTGGTGGCGGCGCGCGGACATGAGCATTTCGGACAACTGACGCCCGTCCCGTGGCGGCACGGGCGCGGTTCTTCTTTTTACGGCAAAAACCGGGGCACAAAATCCGCCAGCCTGTTATTGTCTGGCGGATTTTGAAGACCCTATTTCGCGCGACCAGAATGTCCGGGGCGCTTTTTCACGAAAAAGCATGAACCGGCAGGTTGCGATCCCAACAGGACCGCGGGGACTTCCCCATATCTCGGGGAGTCCGCATGCAGCATTGATGCATGTATCCCCCTTTTCCCGTGGACCAGAATGGAAATGAACGGATGAATGGACTGACACGCTATCGCGACGAATGGTTTGGCAACATACGGCGCGACATCCTTGCCGGGATGGTGGGCACTTTCGCGCTGATCCCCGAAGTGATCGCCTTTTCCTTTGTCGCGGGTGTCGATCCGGAGGTGGGGCTTTACGCCTCCTTCGTCATCAGCGTGGTCATCGCCTTTACCGGTGGGCGGCCGGGGATGATTTCCGGTGCCGCCGGGTCGGTCGCGCTGGTGGCGGCGGCGCTGGTGCGGGGGCATGGCGTGCAGTACCTGCTGGCGGCGACATTGCTGGCGGGCCTGTTCCAGGTGGTCTTCGGCCTGCTGCGACTGCATGTGCTGATGCGCTATGTCTCGCGCTCGGTCCGGACGGGATTCGTCAATGCACTGGCAATCCTGATCTTTTCCGCGCAGGTACCGCACATGCTGCATGTCTCATGGCATACCTACGCCATGATCGCGCTGGGGCTTGTCATCATCTATGGCGTGCCGAAATTCTTTACCGCCATTCCCTCCCCCCTCATCTGCATCGTGGTCCTCAGCGCCGTCGCGGCGGCCATTCCCATGCCGCTGCATACCGTGGCCGACCTTGGGCGCCTGCCCGACAGCCTGCCGCACCTTGTCTGGCCTGACGTGCCGTTCAGCAGTGCGACACTGGGGATCATCGCGCCCTATGCCCTCGCCATGGCGACGGTGGGCGTGCTGGAATCCATGATGACCGCCAGCGTCGTCGATGACATCACCGAAACCCACAGCAACAAGCGCATGGAATGCACCGGCCTGGGCATCGCCAACATTGCGGTGGGCCTGTTCGGGGGCATCGCGGGATGCGGCATGATCGGGCAGACAGTGGGCAACCTGCGTTATGGCGGACGCGGGCGGCTTTCGACCTTCGTAGCCGGGGCGTTCCTGCTGCTGCTGATGGTGGCGCTGCGTCCCTGGGTGGCGCAGGTGCCGGTTGCGGCACTGGTGGCCATCATGATCATGGTCTCCGCCAGCACATTTTCATGGTCGTCGCTGCGTGACCTTGTCCATCATCCCCGCCTGTCGAGCACGGTCATGCTGCTGACGGTCGCAGTTGTCGTCACCACCCATGACCTTGCGGCAGGCGTGGTCGCGGGCGTACTGCTCAATGGGGTGTTCTTCGCCTTCCAGGTGTCGAAGATGCTCGACATCACCAGCACCTGCGACGCCAGCGGGGAAGTCCGCACCTATGTCGTCACGGGGCAGGTCTTCTTTGCCTCGGCCGACAGTTTTACCGACGCCTTCGACGTGCGCGACACTGCACGCACGGTCCGTATCGACCTGCGGCAGGCGCATTTCTGGGATATTACGGCGGTCGGCGCGCTGGAAAATATCGTCACGAAGATGCGCCAGCATGGCATGACGGTGGAGGTCATCGGACTGAACGAGGCGAGCGCCACACTGGTCAACCGCCATTCCAGCATTGAGGTCGCCCCGACCTGATCCGGTAGACCGTTGATAAGAGAAAAACATTTTGGGACGCCGCCCTTTTTTGGAAAGGCGGCGTCTTTCGAAGCTTTTTGGAAAAAGCTTCACCAAAAACTTCTATAACCTGCACCATATGCCGGGTTTACAGGCAGCCGCCTATTTTTTCGCGGCTGTTGTCTTGCCTGTTGCTGCCTTCTGGGCCTGCGCCGTGGGATCCGCGAACGGGTCGGGCATGCTGATGGTCCCGGCAAGCTTGCGCCACACATCGGCATTCTGCGTGTCGCCTTCCTTCTGCGCGCTCTGGCTGGCGCGCATGTACAGGTCCGCCGCCTGCGACGCATTGCCCGCCTGTCCCGCCGCCCGTGCCGCGACACTCAGGCCACGCGCCATGTCGCGATATTCCACATGCGTCTGCCGCGCCGAGACCGCCTGCATCGCGTCCTGATAGGCCGTCTGCGCGTCCCCACCCTCGACCAGCAGCCTGCGCGCCGCAATTTCCTGCGCATCGGCCAGCCATGACCATGCCGATGTCTTGGGCAGTTGCGCGAAATAGGTACCGGCGCTGTCCAGTGTCGTCCTGTCGCCACGGGCATCGGCGATGATACCCGACAGAAGCTGCGCCTTCTCCACGATCGCGGGATCGGACGCACGTGCGGCCAATGCTACGGCGCTCGCGGCTTCGTCAAAACGCCCAAGCCGATAAAGCGCCCCCGCCTGCACAAGGTCCAGACCCGTGTCATCCGACTGCGCCCCACGCACCGACAGCGCCGCGCGCGTGGAGGCCACGGTGGACAGGGCATCCTGCGCCTTGTTTTCATCAAGCTGCACGACGGCAAGGTTATAGCCCGCATCCCCGATGGCGGTGACATCGTCACGCGCCAGCGCCCGGACACCCGCCGCGCGGTACTGCCCCTCCGCCACCGACAGGCGATCAAGGTCCACCGCGTCACGCCCGGTATCCATATCCTGCGACAGGGTGCTGTCGGTCGGGGCCTGGACCTTGCTTCCACCACCACAACCGGCGAGCAGAAGCACCATGGCGGCAGAGGCCAGATATGTTGCGCGCATCATGGCTGCACCTTCCGCGGCGACAGTCGGCCATGTTTCTGCGTTGGCGTGCCGTGACCGCCCAGGATCCACAGGCCACGCATCTGGTCCACCAACTGCTGCAGGCTGTGGGCCGTCGACTGCGCCTGCACCAGAAGCACCGGAAGCTGCTGGCTGGCATCGTTGAGGTTCTTGGTAATCGCCGGCAACTGTGGCGATGCGTCGCGCAGGTCGCCCGTTGCCTTCTGCACATTGGCCATGCTGGCGTCGGCTTTCTTCATCACGGTGGCCAACTGTCCCTCGATGGGGGTGAGCTGGGAGATCGTGGCGTTCAGCGTCGTGATCGTCGCCTCCGCCTGGCGGATCAGGTCGTCGTTGGTCATCAGGCGGCCAATCGACCCCTTGCCCGCATGCATGTCCGTGATGGTCGCATCCATCGTCGCCATCATGTGCTGCGCGTTATCAAGCACCGGCATGATGCGCGCGCGGATATCGGCAAAGGTCTGGGTAATCGTGTCCGCCGGGTTGGGCGCGTTCGTCGCGTTCAGGACGGCATAGCTCCAGTCCAGCTTTTCCCCCGTCCCGCGGGAGATATCGATATAGCTTGCACCCGCGACAACGAACTGCCGCCGGATCACGGCCGCGCTGTCACGGCGGATATAGGGTTCGATGTCGGGGTCGATTTCGGCAATCGCATACATGCCGCCCGACGGGTTGATCCGCACGCGGCGGATCGTGCCGGCATGGATGCCCATGACCTCCAGGTTGTCGCCCACCGACAGGCCACCCACCCCATTTTCAGGCAGGACAATCCGCAACCGCCCCGCAGGCGTCAGCCAGTTGCGCAGGACACCGGCCTCCAGCACCGCGCCAAACAGGATCAGCAGCGAGAAAAGGACAAGAACACCAACCCATTCATCCGCATAGCGGACACGGACAAGCTGACGGATTCCATAGGATTGTTGTTTCTGTGCCATTATATCACCCGCATGGGGAAAAGGCCTTCATCAAGAAGGCGCATGTGAATGTTCACCGCCTTGCGATAGACATTCCATGACGATGCATGCCGCGCAAGCCAGACCACGCCGCATCCCCGGTCGCGCGCCGCGGTCAGGGTCTCGAGAAACGGAAGTACCATTTCTGCTGGCAGCATATCGGATATATCCTCCAGAACAAGCAGGTCGGGCCGTCCCATGAAGGCCCGGACACACGCCGCGCGCGCCAGATCAGCCGTGGACAGGTGGTCGGGCGTGCTGATCGGCAGGCCGGGGAAACCGAACTGTTCCCCCAGGGTCGTGGCCGCGGCGACCACATCCTCGAAATCATCCGTGGTGTGGTAAAGCTGTTGCATCATGATGTTCAGGTGGGTGCCCAGCATGTTGATCCACCCGCCCGCACGCGGGATGCGGCCGATGCGCCCACGCAGCGCGTTAAGCTGCCGGTCGGCAAGCGTGCTCCAGTCCAGCCCCATGAACCGGCACGTCCCCTGCGACAGGGAAATCATGCCCGAACACAGGTCTGCGAACATCGCCGCACGCCCGGAATCGCGGCAGTCGATCACCGCGCAGTCACCGGGCATCAGCCGGAAATCATAGGGTGTGGGCATCAGGCCCGTTTCCTCGAACGAGGGAACGACCTGGCGCATTTCCAGAAGGGGAGCGTTTGCCACCATCGTCAGAAATCCAGCATGAACAGGATGTTGACCACCATGATGAGCATGATGCCACGGGCGAAACCACGCGGCATCAATGTCGCGATCGTATCATTGTTGCTGACGGTCAGGCCGGAAACACACGCCCCCAGACCGACAAAGAACCCGACGAGGAGGAATTTGAGCGGGATGATCAGGTAATCCCACGTCGTCATCGCCGTCAGCACGTTGAAGAAGAACGTCCAGACCGAGGAATTGATCGCCCCCGTCGCATGGGCCACGAAAAAGCCCATCAGCAGGGAGACCAGCGCAAAGATCATCCCCAGCGCGAACCCGCCAAGCGTAAAGGCGAAGGCGCGCGGCATCACCAGCGTCAGGAACGGATCGAGGCCACGCGCCTGCATGGTGCGCACCTCCCCATTGAGCACCATCAGCCCGATTTCCGTCAGCGACAGCATGCCGCTGCGGCCCAGCAGGATGATGCCCACCAGGATGGGCGTGATTTCACGGACAAGGACGGAAACGAGGATCGACCCCGTCATCTGCGCCATGCCTGCAAAGCCGAGCCAGTACGCCGCCTGCGACACCACCATCAGTCCGGCCAGCGTGGCGGTGACGACCGTGCTGATCAGGCCCCCGCTGAGGACCTGCCGCAGGCAGTGGCGGAATTCGAAGATGACCGGCCTGCGCCATGAATTGGGCCGCAGGCTTTCGCGGAAGGTTCCCCACCCCGCACCCACCAGCATGAGGGTAAAGCGCACCTGATGGCGGACAAAGCGCCCGATCGCCGCAAGCCATGGCGCAACCCGGAACAGCAGCCGTACAAGCGGCGGCGGCGGTGCGGCGGGTGCGTCAACCGTCCCCGCCGCCGGGTGGGGCGGGGGCGTGGCGGGCGCTCCCGCCGATACGTCAGGGGATGTGGGATCGTTCGGGGTCATCGCCGTCCGGCCAGCACGTAGGTCCGTGTCAGGCCCATCCCCGGCACGAAGAAACGTCCACGTTCACGGAACAGGAAGGACTGACGCAGGCTGAGATACATTTCCTCCGTCACCTGGATGGTGCCCGCATCCGGCGCGCCCTGCGCCATCAGTTCGGCCATGCCCATCGCATCGCCCCACAGGTTGAACACCCGTGGTTCCTGCCCCAGCAGGCCGCCGAAGACCGGGCCGACATCGATACCGATGCGGAAGACCGGGTCGAGGTCCGCCTTCGCCAGCATCGACATCGTCACTTCACGCATCGACAGCGCGGCGTTGGCCATCCTTTCGGGGGCGCTCTTGTCCGGGGTCTTGGAACACCCGGCCACGCAGACCAGCCTGTGGCCCAGCATGCGGATCGAATACAGGCCGTAATGACGGGCGATGTCCTGCAACTGCTGCGCCATTGCGTCAATCAGCTTCAGGTTTTCCGACGGGTCGTTCTGCGCCGTCATCACCATGTCCGACAGGCTGATGACCATGATCGCCACGGCCGGATAGAAACCTTCCAGCTTGCTGGGATCGACATCAAGCGGATACGCGCCATCGACCTTGAGCGACCCCGGCGGCACCAGGAAGCCCTGGCTGGGATCGGGGGCTTCTTCCTGCACCTTCTCGTTATCGGCGAGTTCGGCGCGCGCCGCCTCGACGGCGGTGTAATGCTGGGCGGAGAAGCGGGTCGCGGCGATGCCCGCGATCATGTCCACGAAATGCGTGACCAGCGACGCCTGCGGCGCGTCCTCCAGCGTGATGACGCCCACGGGACCGTTCGCCCCGAGGATCGGGCCGAGGAACAGGCTGTGGCTGCCCATCGAACGCATGTAGAGGCGGTAGAAGTTGGCCGTGCGCTCATCCTTGGAGGCATCGGCGACCAGCAGCGAATCCCCGTGGGAGACGGCGTCGAAGAATGTCTTGAGTTCACTGGTGGACAGTTCGAACCCGCCGGAATGGGCATCCTGCTGACGGTCGTACGAATCGATGCACATCAGCGTGGCGCCATCATGCAGGATGCGCCAGATCCCCGCACGCCGCGCCTGCGACAGGTCCACAAGGCTTTCCGTCAGGATCAGCGCGTCATCGGACGGGTTGAACAGTTCGGGATAGGACGCGACCGTCTGCAGCGAATGGCTTTCGTAATTGGAAATCGCGCGGAAGCGTTCAAGGTCATGCTGCACATGTTCCGTCTTGCGCCCCTGCCGGAACAGCAGCACCGCAAGGATGGAGGACATGATGACGACAAGGAAGGCGAAGAACAGGTTCTGCCGCCCGTCAGCCTTGGCGAACTGTGCGAAATCGCTTTCGGGCGCGACAAGCATCAGCACCCAGTTCTGTGACGCCAGCGGCACCGGCGACAGCATGGCGATGTAGTTCTGCCCCTTGCTGCGGATGGTGCGCGTGCCATAGCTGTGGACGCGGTACTGATCGAACGCCTTGGACATGACCGGGTAATGCACTGGATCAAGCAGCATCTTCGCCGGGTCGCCGTGGGCCGCGGCCTCGATCTCGTGCATCTTGTGGCCGGCCAGCACGTGGCCCGACTGGTCCAGCAGGATGCCATGCCCGCTGCGCCCGATCTTCAGCGCATCGAGAAAGTCCGTCAGGTGGCTGAGCGACATGTTGATGGCATAGACGTAGGTCTTGCCGGTCGCCGTGGTATAGGGCATGCCCGCCGAAATCGCCATCTGCTTGGTGACCTCGACGATATAGGGCGGGGTCCAGACCATTTTTCCCGCCTTGACCGCCTCCTGGTACCACACATGCAGCCGCGGGTCGTAGTCGTTGGCCTTGGTCTTCTGCTCGCTGACAAGCTTGCCGCTGTCATCGAAGATGTGATGGATGAACGTGGCGTTGGGCGTGCCCTTGTCCTGCAGGGTGATCTGCTCCAGCCCCTTGTTGTCGGGGCCGCGCTGCACCAGGCTGAAATTGCCGTCACTGTCGGCAAGGTAGTAGGACTGGATCTGCGGCACGTTGCGCAGCATGCTGCCGCTGTAGCCGTAGAAGATCTTGTCCTCCACCGAAGGGTTGCCACGCTGGAGCATGTCGCGTGCGATCACGGCCCCGGCCGATGCGGGGGCGAGGTAGTTGTTGACCTCGTTGCCGACATATTCCTGCTGGCTCAGCAGCAGGCTGTGGGTCAGGCTCAGCGCCCCGTTGCGCACCGTGCGGTAGGAATGCCAGCCGACACCGGCAATCACGGCAATGACCATCAGGACCCCGGCGACGGGAATCCCCACATGGGTGACAAAGCGCCTGAACTGATCGGAAGGGGCAACCGAGGGATCGACAATCTCGTCCGGGGACACTGCTCTCTTCCTGTCTTTACAATAACCTGACGCTACGCCCGTACGATCCTAGATCATGCAGGCGCGAAGGGCCACACCCCCAAGCGCATGAAAGCGATGACAAGGGGACAACGCAAACCCCGGATGCCTCACATCCCGGCGAAAAAAACCTTCAGGCGCGCCACAATGGCTCCGCCAGCGCGTCCACGAATGTGGCATGCGCCGCAAGTTCCGCCGCCTCCGGGGTGATCCGCACCACCGCATGACCCGCGGGGCGGGCATATTCATAGGTCGCGGTCGGGGCGCCGCCCCCTTCCTCCACCGACAGGCCAAGGCCACGCTGCCTGCCGCCGCTGAGTTCGATATACACCTCGGCCAGCAGCTTGCAGTCGAGCAGGGCGTTATGGGTCGTGCGCGCCGACAGGTCGATGGAAAAGCGGCGGCACAGCGCATCGAGGCTGTTGGGCATCCCCGGGAAACGCGCGCGTGCAATCTGCAATGTATCAACCATGCGCGACATCGCCAGTTCCGGCAGTCCCGCACGCCGCAGTTCGGCATTGAGGAACCCGAAATCGAACGCTGCATTATGGGCGATCAGTTCGTCATCGCCGATGAATTCAAGGAATTCCGGTGCGATGTCCGCGAATTTGGGCTGCCCCTCCAGATCCGCGCGGGTGAAGCCGTGCACGCGCGACGCCTCCTCCGGCACGTCGCGCTCGGGGTCAATCAGGACGCGGTAACTGCGCCCGCTTGGCAGGTCGCCGATCAGTTCGAGGGCCGCGATCTCGATCACGCGGTCACCGGTCAGCGGGTCAAGCCCCGTGGTTTCGGTATCGAACAGGATGGAACGCTTCATGTGCGGCCCCTTTCTTCTGCATGGCGCAACGACGCCACGACCGTGCGGACCTGCCGCCATGTCAGCGCGCGCGACAGTCCCGTAAGGATAACGTGATCGGCGCGCGCCCGGCGCTGCCGGTCATCCATCTGCCGCGCGATGATGGCATCCACCTGTGCGCGGTCCATATGCCCACGCGCCAGCACGCGATGGCGCTGTATCCCGCGCGGCGCGCTGACGGCGATCACGCGGTCACATAACGCATCCATCCCCGCCTCATACAGCAGCGGGATGTCAAGTACTGCCATCGGGCAGCGTGCGCGGCGCGCGGCGCGCAGGAACGCACCGCATTCATCACGCACCATCGGGTGGATGATGCCCTCAAGCTTCCTGAACAGTGCGGGATCCGCCATGACCGCCCGCCGCAGCGCCGCACGGTCCAGCACCCCATTGCGCACCGCACCGGGGACAAGCCGGCCGATGGCGGGCAGCGCCCGGCCGCCGGGGGCCTGCAGGCGATGCACGACGGCATCGGCATCGAACACCCGCGCGCCCAGCCGACGGAGCATCGCGCCCACCGTGCTCTTGCCCATCCCGATACCGCCGGTCAGCCCCACGACGATCATGCCGCGCCTGTGGCGCCCATATCCACGCATGCCGACAGGCCCGGTCAGGATTCCTCACCCCGCAGGTCGGCATCGAGCAGGGCCTCGACCTCCGGCCCGATGACGGGATCGGTGCCAAACCATTTGCGAAAGCCCAGCCGCGCCTGATGGATCAGCATGCCCAGCCCGTCCACGCATCGCAGGCCGCGCGCCGCAGCAGTGCGCAGCAACGCCGTCTGGCGCGGGACATAGACGATGTCGCACACCACCAGCGCAGGCGTCGCCAGCGCCAGGTCAACCGGCAGGTCGCCCGGCGGCCCACCATGCATCCCGACAGAGGTCGTGTTGACCAGCATGTCGCACCCCGGCAGCACCGTCCCCAGCCCGTCCCAGGGCGCGACATCGACCATCGCGCCCGCCTCCGCATCCGCGCGCATGGCGTCCGCCAGTTCGTGCGCACGCGCCGCCGTGCGGTTGGCGATGGTCACCGCAACCCCACGGTCCAGCAGGCTCGCCGCGATGGCCCGGGCCGCGCCACCCGCGCCAAGCAGCAGCGCCCGCCCGCCCGTCACCGCGATGCCGTGCGCCTCCACATTGGCGACGAAGCCGTCACCATCGGTCGAATATCCTTCGATGGCGCCGTCGGGCGCAAAGACCAGCGTGTTGACCGAACCGGAACGCCGCGCCGAACGGTCCAGCCGGTCAACGATGCGAAAGGCCGCTTCCTTGTGCGGGATCGTGACATTGGTCCCACGAAAGCCTGCCGCCTGCAGGCCGCGCACCGCAACGTCAAACGCGCCGGGCCGCACCGGCAGGGGCACATAGGCCCCGTCAATTCCATACTGCGCCAGCCAGAAATTATGCATCAGCGGCGAACGCGAATGCACCACGGGCCAGCCGATGACACCCGCCAGCGCCGTCCGTCCGCCGATCCTGCGGGGCGTGGGAAGTGCCTGCATGTCCGCCTGCGTCATGCGCCCATCCCTTCCCATGCCTGTGGCAGGATCCGCGCAAGGCGGTCCGCCCATTCACGCTGTCCTTCCTCCGTCGCGATCAGGTCCTGGCGCACCTCCAGTTCCAGATAGGCAAGGCCACGCCCTTCGGCATGGGTGGGTATGGTATAATCGCTGACATCGGTCAGGGCATAGGGTTCGTTATTGCCGATGACGAGGCCCTCTTCACGGGCCAGGAAATCGCGCACCCGCAGGCCGAAGGCAGGGTTGCGGTTATGCAGGACCCCGGCATGCCACGGGCGGCTGACCCCGTTCATTTCCGGCGTGAAGCTGTGCAGCGCCACCACGACGACCGGCAGGCCCGCGGCACGGCGTGCCGACAGTTCGGTCGCGATCCGGTTGTGGTAGGGGTGGAAGATCTCCTCCACCCGCGCGCCTTCATCCTCGACCGACAGGTCAAGGTTGCCCGGCACCTGCGTGCCGTCGCTTTCGCGCACGATGGAGGTCGGATGCCCCGGCGCACGGTTGCAGTCGATCACCAGCCGGGAATAGGCCTGCTCGATCAGCAGGCTGCCAAGCTGCCCGGCCAGCGCCCTGCCCATCCCGGCAATGCCGATATCCCACGCGATATGCCGCGCGCGGTCCTCCTCGGCCACGCCAAGGTCACCCAGCCGCTGCGGGACCGCGCGACCGGCATGATCGCTGACGAACAGGAACGGCGAATCGCCCCCGTGTGTGCCCGGCATCGTGGCGGAGGGGCCAAATTCAACCACCGGCGACGGATCTTCGTCGCCCAGAAGGCGCGTCATGTTCATGGCGGTCCCGACAACTCCTGTCCGTGATCTTGCATTTTGGCAGACCCTACCGGCCACGACGCCCGAACGAAAGGGGCGCGGGGAATTCTGTTCCGGTGCCCCGGCCCACTTCTGCGTCATGACCGTGCGCCAGCACGCGATTGCGCCCGCCGTTTCCCGTCATTAGGGTGCGTCGGTCGCGCCGGGGCGCGGCATCCGATGGGTCCGTACAGATGGCTGGGGCACGACGACATGTCTGCAAATGAAAAGAACACCACCAACACGCATCAGGCGAACGCCCAGTGGGGCGGCCGTTTCGCCGGGGGACCTGCGGCCATCATGCAGGACATCAATGCCTCCATCGGCTTTGACAGGGCGCTGTGGCGGCAGGACATCGCAGGGTCACTGGCGCATGCGGCGATGCTGGCGAAGACCGGCATCATCACCACCGGGGACGAGGCGGAGATCCGCAGGGGCCTGAACGAAATCGCCGCCGAGATCGAGGCCGGCACCTTCGACTTCAGCACGGCACTCGAAGACATCCACATGAATATCGAGGCCCGCCTGTCCGAACGCATCGGCGAGGCCGGCAAGCGCCTGCACACCGCGCGATCGCGCAATGACCAGGTCGCAACCGATTTCCGCCTGTGGGTGCGCGACGCCATCGACGGCCTCGATGCGCAGGTCGCGGCCCTGCTTGAAACCCTGTGCACCCGCGCGCTGGAACATGCCGCGACCCCCATGCCCGGCTTCACCCACCTGCAGACGGCGCAGCCCGTGACGTTCGGCCACCACCTGATGGCCTATGTCGAAATGCTGGGCCGTGATCGCGGGCGGCTTTCGGATGCGCGGCGCAGGCTCAACGAATCCCCGCTTGGCGCGGCGGCGCTGGCGGGCACGTCCTTTCCCATCGACCGGGAGATGACGGCCCGCGCGCTCGGCTTCGACCGCCCGACGGCCAATTCGCTCGATTCCGTGTCGGATCGCGATTTCGCGCTGGAATACCTCTCCGCACTGTCGATCATGGCGATGCACCTGTCGCGTCTGGCGGAGGAAATCGTCATCTGGTGTTCGGCGCCCTTCTCCTTCATCCGCCTGTCCGACGCCTTCACCACCGGGTCGTCCATCATGCCGCAGAAGCGCAACCCGGATGCGGCCGAACTGATCCGGGCGAAGGGCGGGCGCATCACCGGCGCGCTGGTCGGCCTGCTGACGGTGATGAAGGGGCTGCCGCTGGCCTATGCCAAGGACATGCAGGAGGACAAGGAGCCCGTCTTTGCCGCGACCGATGCCGCCGCCCTGTCGCTGGCGGCGATGGATGGCATGATCCGCGACCTCAGCGTCAATGAGGAACAGATGCGCGCGTGCGCCGGGTCGGGCTTCTCCACCGCAACCGACCTTGCCGACTGGCTGGTGCGTGTCCTGAAACTGCCGTTCCGCACCGCCCACCATGTCACCGGCCGCCTTGTGGGCAAGGCGGAGGCGCGTGGCGTGGACCTGTCGCAACTGACGCTGGAGGAGATGCAGGCCGAGGAAGCAGGCATCACCGCCGATATCTTCGACGTCCTGACGGTGGAGGCCTCGCTGGCGTCGCGCACCAGCCATGGGGGCACCGCGCCGGACAATGTGCGCGCGCAGGCCCGGCGCTGGCAGAAGGCGCTGGCGGCGGAAAAGGGAGCACACAAGGCATGAACACCCGCCACGCACGACAGCGCCGGGGGCGCATCGCATGGGTCCTGACCTGCCTTATCGGGCTTTCGCTGGTGGGCAGCATGCTGGGTGCCTGCGGGCGAATCGGCTCGCCCCAGCCGCCGGGACCGCGCTCGGACTTCACCTACAACCGCAGCTACCCCGCACCTGACCGTTAAGGGAGAATCCGAAGAAGTCTATTGGTGAAGCTTTTTTCAAAAAGCTTCAAAGGGACGCCGCCTTTCAGAAAAAAGGCGGCACCCGAAAGCCCTTGGTTCTTCACGAAGACAGACGGTCACAGGTTCTCCGGCCCAAACCCGTCAGGCAGCAGGTCCCCAAGGGTACGCCGCGCAAGGATATTCCCCTGCGGATCGACCATGTCGATCTCCACGGAGGCGGCTGCGAATTCGCGGATTTTCTGCCGGCATCCGCCACAGGGAAAACAGGGCTGCGGCCCGCCGCCGCACACGACGACCCTACGCAGGGACCGCCCGCCCGCAGCCACCATCGCGGCGATGGCCCCGGCCTCCGCGCAGGTGCCTTCGGGATAGGCCGCATTTTCGACGTTGCAACCCGCAAAGATGCGACCGTCCCCATCCTCCACCGCGGCGCCCACCGCGAATCCGGAATAGGGTGCATGGGCATTGCCCCGCACCGTGACCGCGGCCTCCGTCAGGCGTTGTCCGGGATGCGGGGCCACCGGGTCGTGATGTTGCATGATGCCTTCTTCCTTTCCTTCGTCCCTGTCATGACGTGCACCACGATGAATTGCACCTTGGAAGCTGCCGGGTGAACCGGTATCCTGTCGCGATGGCTGACACATTTTCCACTCACCCGGGGCAGGACCCGACATTACAGGACCTGCTGGCCGCGCGCCCTGCCCTTTCGATGCATGCCATCGACGGGCTGGTGTTCGAAGATGTCCCCCTCAATGCGATCGCCGATGCGCTGGGCACGCCCACATGGGTGATGGGCGCGCAGACCCTGCGCACGCGCTATCACCGGCTGGACCGGGCGATGCGTGATGCGGGGCTGGATGTGGACATCCATTTCGCGGTGAAGGCGAACGACCACCTTGCGGTGCTGAAGATCCTGCGCACGCAGGGGGCGGGGGCCGATGTCGTCAGTGGCGGCGAACTGCGCCGCGCCATGGCCGCAGGCATCCCCGCGAACGAGATCGTCTTTTCCGGCGTGGGCAAAACCCGGGCGGAGATGGAACTGGCGCTGCATCACGGCATCGCGCGGATCAATGTCGAAAGTGCCGAGGAACTGGACCTGCTGTCGGCGGTGGCCGTGGCGTGCGGGCGCACGGCCCCCGTGGCCCTGCGCATCAATCCCGATGTCGATGCCGGCACCCACGCCAAGATCACGACCGGGCTTGCGGGCAACAAATTCGGCATCCCCTATGACCGCGCGGTGGAGCTTTACGCCCGCGCGGCCAGCCTGCCGGGCATCCATGCCGCCGGGGTTGCGGTGCATATCGGCAGCCAGATCGAACGGATGCAGCCCTATCGCGCGGCCTATGCCCGCGTGGCCGACCTTGTCCGCGCCATCCGCGCGCGTGGCCTGGGCGTGGAGGTCATCGACTGCGGCGGCGGGCTTGGCATTTCCTACCGCCATGAAACCGAAGGCGCGCCAGAGGCCCTGGCCCATGCCATCCGCGCGGAGCTTGGCGATCTGGGCACCCGGCTGGAGATCGAGCCGGGACGCTGGCTTGCCGGGCCTGCGGGGCTGCTGCTCAGCACCGTTGTCCTGCGCAAGCGCGGATATGACGGGATGCCGCCCTTCATCGTGCTGGACGCGGCGATGAACGACCTGGCCCGGCCCAGCCTGTATGACGCATGGCACGGCATCATCCCGCTGTCGGCCCGCGATGCCGTGGCCCCTGCGGAACAGGTGCATGTCGTCGGCCCCGTATGCGAAAGCGGCGACACGTTCGGCCATGACCGCACCCTGCCCCGCCTGCATGATGGCGCGCGCGTGGCGCTGCTTGATACCGGGGCGTACGGCATGGTCATGAGTTCGACCTACAACGCGCGCGCCATGGCAGCCCAGGTGCTGGTTGACGGGTCACGCTGGGACGTGATCCGCGCGCGCCAGAAGATCGAAACCCTGTGGGAGTGCGACATCATCCCCGAGACCCTGACCCGTCCCGCCGGAGCAGAATGACGCAGGCGGGCGACATTCCGGCCGGCACACCGGCACGCGGCCCCACGACGGCATCGGTGTCGGACATGTCCTCCTTTGCCGCACGCCTTGCACGGGTGCGGGGGCGGACGCGGCGTGTCCTGTGGGTCGAACGGCTGTGGCCCATCATGCTGCCGATTGCGGACGTGGCGGGGGGCGTCGCCCTCCTCGGCCTGCTGCGCATTCCCCAGCGCCTGCCCGATGGCGTGCATGCCGCGGCACTGCTGGCGCTGGGCGCGGGGTGCGCGGCATGGGGCCTGCGCCGTTACCGTCAGGGACATGCGCCGGACGACGCCACGCTCGACCGGCGTATCGAACAGGCATCGGGCCTGGCGGATCGTCCATTGCAGACCCTGCTCGACACGCCTGCGCGCACTTCGGCCGACCCTGCCGCCACCCGTGCGGCGGAGGCCCTGTGGCGCATCCACCTGCAGCGCACCGGCGCACGGATCGGACGGCTGAAGGCCGGGTGGCCACGACTGTGGCCCGTGGGGCGCGAAACGTCATGGGCGACACTGGCGCTGGCGCCACTGCTGGCGATCGGCCTGATCTGGGCCGGGCCAAGCGCACCGGGACGGATCGGGGCGGCGTTCATTCCCGGCACGGATGATGCGGAGGCACCGCGACCGCAGATCCATGCGTGGATCACCATGCCCTCCTACGCCCCCGGCGCGCCGGTCTTCCTTGACGAACGCAGGGGCACGGCCACCGTCCCGGCGGGCGCCGTGCTCAGCGTAACCGTAACAGGCCTGCATGGCACGCCGGTCCTGCGTGCGCGTCCGGCCACAAAGGGCGCGAGCATCGGCCCCCACACATTCCATGCGCTGGACCCGGCCAACTGGTCGGTGGAGGCCCCGCTTCTGGCGGATGGCGCGCTGAGCCTGCGCGGACGCGGACGGGTGCTGAGCCAGTGGGACCTGAAGGTGACGCCCAATCCCGCCCCCCTCGTCACATGGGGCGCGAACCCCGGCGCGACGGATGGGGAATGGCGCACGCGCCTGCCCTACAAGGTCTCGCAACCCTATGGCATTGCCTCGCTGCGTGTGGAAATGCGCCTGCCGGGGGACGAGCATGTGGCCCATGCGCGCGTGCTGTCGGTGCCGATCCCGCTGAACGGGCATCCCCATTCGGCCGAGGCCGTGGCCACGCCGGACCTGTCATCCGACCCGTGGGCGGGCGAGGATGTCATCGCCACGCTGGTCGCGACCAGCGACAGCGGCATGAGCGCGACCTCCGCCCCGGTGCATTTCCGCCTGGGCGCGCGGGTGTTCCACAACCCGATGGCCAAGGCACTGCTCGATATCCGCAAGCGCCTCGCCCTTGGCCGTGAAAGCCGCTTTACCGCAGGCGAGGAACTGCACGGCCTGGGCATGACCTCCGCGCCGATGACCCACAGTCCGGGCCTGATGATCGCCCTGAGCAGCGTGTCCTACCTGCTCAGCCTGCATGAGGTGGACACCGCGCAGGCCATCGAGCAGGCGGTGGGCCGGTTGTGGTACCTGGCGCTGGATGTCGAACATGACCGCCATGACGACATCGCCAACAGCCAGGCCGATTTCGACATCCAGATGGCCGAAGAAGCCCTCGACGCGCAGATCGAGCATATGCGCGAACCCGACGGCAAACCCACCCATTCGGCGCAGGCGCAGGCCGAACTGCAACGCCGCGTGCAGGCGCTGAAGGATGCGATCCAGCGCAAGATGCAGGCCCTGATGGAACAGGCGATGCGCGACCATTCCGCCATCCCGGCCATGCCCGAAATGTCGCAGACAGGGGAGCAGAACCTGTCGCGCATGATGCAGCAGTTGCAGGAGGACGCCGCCAACGGGCGTTCCGCCGATGCGCTGGACAGGCTCCACCAGATGGAGGACATGGCCAGCCAGATGCGTAACGCGACACCGCAGGACATCATGCAGGCCGCGCGCCAGTATCAGGCACAGCAGGACATGCGCGAGCAGCAGGCCGCCCTGCGTGACCTGATCCACCAGCAATCCACCCTGCTGGACCACACCCAGCAGCGGATCGAGCAGGACGCGGCCAGTGCGGCGGCGCGCCAGACCGACATGGACACCATGAATGACGACGAAGACCTGTCGAACCTGTCCACGCCGGAACTGCTGCGGCGACTGGGCCTGACCCCGTCGGGACAGCAGGCCGCCCCGCAGAAACAGCCTCCCCCCGCCGAAAGCCAGACGCCCGAAGCGCATGAGGAACAGCAGCATGCCGACCGTGCGACACAGCATGCGCTGGCCCGTGCGCTGCATGAACTGCAAAAGGAGTTCAAGACCCTGAGCGGCAAGGATGTCCCGGCGCTGAAGCAGGCGCTGTCGGACATGAAGGCCGTGCGCACCGCCCTGACGGCGGGCAAGGACCCCGACGCCGCCACGGCGGAACGCAAGGTCCTGGCGGACCTGCAGAAAGGCGGCCAGCAGATGCGCCAGTCGGCAAAAGGATCGGGCAAGGGCATGACGATCTTCCTGCCGTCACTGGCCGGAAGCAAGGGATCCGGCGGGTCGAAACCCGGACAGCCAGACGAGGAAGAAACCCCCGACAGCGCCAGCAAGGAACCGCGTGACCCGCTGGGCCGCAAGACCGGCGATGGCAATGCGGGCATGGACAGTGACACCCACGTGCCCGACAAGGCCGCCCGCGAACGCGCGCGCGAGATCGAGCAGGAACTGCGCCGCCGCGATTCCGACCGCACCCGGCCGCCGGAGGAACTGCAGTATCTTGACAGGCTGCTGCAGTCGTTCTGATCCGGTTTTTTGTCGGATGAAGGTTTTTGGATCAGAAGGCGATATCCAAAAACTTTTATTCTTCTTCACCAGCCTTCGCGAAGGCTGCATCTTTCGAAGCTTTTTGAAAAAAGCTTCACCAAAAACGTCTTAATGACTGGATGATGATTGTGCGGGCAGGGATTATCCCCCTGCCCTCAATCCTTTTTATCGGGGTCCGTGTCCTCGCGCATCGGCAGGGCGGAGGTGACAGGCGCGATCGCCAGTTCGATCGCATCGTCGGATGGCGACACGCCCGGCCTGTCCTTGCCCTCCCCCGGCAGCAGCCGTGCATCGGGCAGTTCCCCGTCCGCACGCGCCTGCGCCAGCTTCATCAGGTTGTCACGCACAACGGGATATTCCTCCACAAGGCGGCGGAAGGTGCGCGCACTCATCGTCAGGAAATGCCCGAACTGCAATGACCTGCTCGTCGCGGCGACACGCGCACCGGTCAGGGCTTCTTCCGCGCCGATCACCGCCCCCGCGCCAAAGCGGACATCACGTTCGGCGTAATGCGTCTCCGCCAGGCCCGCGCTGATGAAATAGATGGTGTGGACTTTCTGCCCGCGCTTGTACAGCCGCTCCCCGGGGGAGGAGAAATGCAGCGACATCTTCATCGACAGGTCATGCAGCACCCCGTCAGGCAGCCCCTTGAAGATGGCGAACCCGTGGATACGGCTTTCGATCCCGGCCTTGATGTTGAACTTCAGCCGGAAATCCAGATGCGCGCGCCGCTGCTCCACATCGCGGTGCAGTTCACGATGCAGTTCATCGCTGAGCAGGGATTCCGACAGGAGGGAGTCGTATTTCTCCTCCTCCAGCCGCAGGGCCACCTGCCGCAGCATCCGGTTCTCCAGCGCCTCGGAATAACCATGGTAGTGCAGGCGCAGGGTCTGCAGGGCCTCATCCAGCAGCTTGCACTGACGGCCCAGCACCTCGCCGACGATTTCGCTGATGCGCACGCCCAGCGTCGGCTCCATGCGCGTGCGCATGAACCGCGTCAGGGAGAGGGAGACGAAATGCGCGATCATCAGCATCTCGAACCGTTCGGTCATGCAGTACATCAGCGGCAGGTCGAAATGCAGGCGGTGATGGATCGCCTGCGCGATGCGGAACCGCAGCGACGGCTTCAGCCTGCGCCGCAGCGCGCGGACGTAGCCAAAGCGTCCCTCCAGCCGCGCGCCATCGACCATCGCCTCTGCCGAGCGCAGCAGCGTTTCCATCACCCTGCGCGACAGGCCCTGTATGCGGAACAGGTCCAGCAGGATGGAGCGTTCGCGGTTGCCGATCACGATCAGCGCCAGCGTCACGCGCTGCCGGTCGCCCAGCGCGGTATCGAACGTGTTGGCCTGCTGTTCCGTCGTCACCCGACGGTCGAGGAACTGCACCACCGAGTTCGTGACATTGCGTGAAAAGCCGAGTTCGCCCGCAACCTCGCGCGTCTGGTCGCGCACTTCGCCCAGTCCGATGGCAAGGATCTGATGGCGCAGCGCCTGGTCGATCAGCGGCAACTGGTCCAGTTTCAGGAACAGCACGAGATAACGCAGCGTCGTGCCATTGACGAACAGGGTAATCAGCACGAACCCCGTGGCGATGATGCCGATGAAGTGCGCGATCTGGGTGGAGACATGCTCGTTCTCCGTCACGGCCAGCGCCAGCGCCAGCGTGATCGCGCCACGCAGCCCACCCCAGACCATCGTGATCTTGAACGGGGTCGGCACCGGCGGCGACAGGCGGGTGGCGGCAAGGATGGGCAGCATCCCGAACACCACGGACGCACGCGCCAGAAGCCCCGCCCCCGTCGCGATCAGGATCAGCACGCAGTCCCAGCGCGTCATCCCCGCCAGCAGGCGCGGCACCAGCATGGAGGCCAGCACGAACACCAGCGACCCCGCCCAGAAGACAAGCTGCTGCCACAGTTCATTGAGGAAGCGCCATGTCTGCGGCCGGAAGGTGGAAGGGCCGTAGATGGAGATCGTCAGCCCCGACGCCGCCGTGGCGACCACGCCGGAAAAGCCGAGGAATTCGTCACACACGATATAGGACAGGTACGGCAGCGCCACCGTCAGCGTGATCTCCGCGGCGGGCGCGGCCCCGATGGTCGCGATCAGCATCAGCGTCAGGCGGCCAAAGACCACCCCGATCACCAGCGCGCCGGCGAACGACACCAGGAATTCCAGCACCGCGCCACCCAGCATGATCTTGTGATGCGCGGTGATGGAGGCCAGCAGGATGGAGAAGATGGAAATCGCCGCCGCATCATTCAGCAGCGCCTCCCCCTCCACCAGTCGGGTCAGGCGGCTGGCCGCGCCAATTTCCTTGAATATCCCCGCCACGGCGGACGGGTCGGTCGTCGCCACGATGGAGCCAAGCAGCAGGCACACCGCCAGCGGCAGGCCCGCGAACGGATACAGCGCCAGCCCGATCGTGGCCGTGGACACCACCACCGCCACCACCGCCAGCAGCAGCACCGTGGCCGTTTCATGCGCCAGACGCCGCACGTCAATGCCCAGCGCGCCCTGAAACACGAGGATCGGCAGGAAGATCAGCAGGAACGCTTCGCTGTTGAGCGGGAAATCCAGCAGCGTTTCAGCCGCACCACTGAAAATCTCCAGATGCGCGCTGCGCAGGACAAGGTCCGCCACCCCGCCGATGACAATGCCAACGATGGCGAGCAGAACCGTTTCCGACAGTTCCAGACGACGGGCAATCGGCTGTACGGTACTGACGACCACCAGCAACATGGCAATCGCCATCAGAATTGCCGCAAGACCCGCTATCGCCATTCAACGCCCTCAAATTCTGGAAACCAGATCCCCGTTCCGGACCATCCTGTCGTGCAACCATGGACAGAATATGTCCGCCACCCGAAGATTTCCCGTCCGGGCGGGGATAAAAAACGCCACGTCACCATTTTTCACCCGTCCCGATGACGGGCGGCCGGCCTGCCGTCCTAACCTGGCATGTCGTTCATGAAAATTCCGCCTACACCTCGATTGTATTTATGCCACATCCTCGTTGCAGATAATACACAGAATTTCAGGCCCCCGCACCGACCGCGTCCCCGGCCACCTGCGTCGCCTCCAGCCACGCCCGGACCTGCCCCGCGGGATCGGGCATGCGGATGAAATCCGACACGGCGGAGACGCAGTCGGCACCGGCCGCGATGCATGACGGCGCGCGCGCCAGCGTAATTCCGCCAATGGCCACCAGCGGCAGGTCCCCCACCAGGCGCTTCCATTCACGCAGGCGCTCCACCCCCTGCGGCCCCCACGGCATTTTCTTCAGTTTTGTGGGCCATACCGGCCCCAGCGCAACATAATCGGGACGCACATCCAGCGCGCGGTGCAGTTCCTCGTGACTGTGGGTGCTGACCCCGAGGCGCAGTCCGGCACGGCGGATCGCGGGCAGGTCGGCCTCATCAAGGTCCTCCTGACCCAGATGGATGAAGTCGAGTCCTTCCTCGATCGCGACCTGCCAGTAGTCATTGAGCACGAGGCACACACCATGCGCCCGCGCCAGTGCGGCACCGTGGCGTATTTCCGCACGCAGCGCGTCCCCGTCCATGTCCTTGAGCCGTAACTGTATCAGTTTTGCACCGGCCTGCCCCAGGGTCGCGATCCAGTCCGCACGATCCACGACGGGGTAAATGCGCGAGGGAAGCGCCCTCATGCCAGCACCGCCTGACCGATCGTGGGCGTGGAGGGCACGGCCATGTCGCGCGCCTCCATCGGGTCGGCGACATAGGCCATGCGCCCGGCCTCCACCGCCATGGCGAAGGCGCGGGCCATCTCCACCGGGTTGCCCGCCTTCGCCACCGCCGTGTTGATCAGCACCGCGTCATAGCCAAGTTCCATCGCCTGCGCCGCATGCGACGGCACGCCGATTCCCGCATCAACCACCAGGGGGATGTCGGGGAAATGCGCCCGCAGCGCACGCAACCCGAACAGGTTGTTCAGCCCCTTGCCCGACCCGATGGGGGCACCCCACGGCATCAGCACCTCGCACCCCGCGCGCAGCAGGCGTTCCGCGCCGACCAGGTCCTCCGTCATGTAGGGGAAGACCTTGAACCCGTCCTCGCTGAGGATGCGCGCGGCTTCCACAAGGGCGAACATGTCAGGCTGCAGCGTATCGGATTCCCCGATCACCTCCAGCTTGATCCAGTCGGTGCCGAACACCTCGCGCGCCATCTGCGCCGTGGTCACGGCCTCGCGCACGCTGTGGCAGCCTGCGGTGTTGGGCAGCACCGGCACGCCAAGGTCGCGGATCAGGTTCCAGAATGCCTGTCCCGCGCGCTGCCCCGCCGATTCACGGCGCAGCGACACGGTCACGACGCCTGCATTCGCATGCCGCACCGCATCGGCCAGGATTTCGGGCGAAGGGTATTGCGCCGTCCCCAGCATGAGGCGGGAGGACAGTTCCGTTCCATAAAACCGGGTCATGTCGCGTGCCTATCCCCCCTGCATCGGCGCCAGGATTTCCACCCGGCACCCTTCATGAAGCGGCTGCGCGCCACGCCGGGCGGCGGCGATGAAATCGCCATCGACGGCGGTCGCGACACAGGCGTCGCCATAGCCAAGTTCGCGCAGCAGGGCGTCGAGCGTCCGCACGCCAACGTCATGAACTTCCTCGTTCACAAGGATCTTCATCCGCATTCTCCTCGCTTTGCGCCGATCAGGAACCGAACACGATATCCGCCGCTTCCCGCGCCCGCACGGGCGACAGTAGGAAGCCATGGCGATACATGCCATTCACATAAATTCGCTTACCATCGCGCCGGACGGCAGGCATGTTGTCCGGATATGACGGGCGCAGGCCGGTTCCGGTTTCCAGTATTTCCGCCTCGCCAAAGGCCGGATGCAGGGCATAGACCGCACCGAGGAGTTCCACCATCGAGCGCAGCGTCATGCCACCGGCGTTTTCGCTTTCGATCATCGTCGCTCCCACCATGAACACATGGTCAGCGCGCGGGACAATGTAAACCGGGATGCGCGGATGCAGCATGCGCACCGGCCGCGACAGCGTGACATCGGGGCAGCGCAGCAGCAGCATCTCGCCCCGCACGCCGCGCATGTCCGACATCACGTCGCGCGCGGCAATGCCGGTGCAGTCCACGATCCAGTCATAGGCCCCTTCGTCATACGTCACGGGCGCATTGCACACGACCCGACCGCCCAGCGCCTCCACCCGGCGGCCCAGCGCCATCAGCGCGTCACGCGGGTTGACGTGGCCTTCATGTTCGAAAAACAGCGCACGGGAAAAACGGTCGCCCAGTTCAGGCTCCAGTTGCGCGATCTCCGCCTCCCCGATCGTGCGGAAATGCGACGTGCGCCGCCCGAACCGCGCGATTTCGCCCACATCGCGCGCGGGCGCCAGCACCAGCGTGCCGTTGCGCACCACGTCGGGCACATGCGCATCCCACCAGTCGAGCGAGGATAGCGACTGCGCCGTCACCTCCGGCGTCGCGGACTCCGCCTCGCACCACGGGGCGAGCATCCCGCCCGCCTTCCACGACGCGCCGGAACCGATGCGTGGCCCGCGTTCATGCACCACCACGCGCGCGCCGCGTTCGGCCAGGGTCACGGCGGCCGTCATGCCCGAAACCCCCGCGCCAAGCACCAGCACGGACGGGCCGTGGGCGGATGGCGCGGACTCGGCAGACATGTGCGGCGGCTGTGACATCGGCTGGATCCTTGATCTGTCGTGGGGGCGGGAACGCTATTCCACCGTGACCGATTTGGCGAGGTTGCGTGGCTGGTCCACGTCCGTCCCCTTCAGCAGCGCCACTTCGTAGGCGAGTATCTGCACCGGGATGGTCTGCACGATGGGGGCGGTGAATTCGTCCACCGTGGGAACCTCCACCACCACTTCCGCCACATCGCGCAGGCGGGGCGCGCCCTGCGTGTCGGTAAAGACCAGCAGTCGCCCGCCACGCGCCTTCGCCTCCTGCAGGTTCGACAGCGTCTTGTCGAACAGGCGGCCCGACGGCACGGTCGCGACCACCGGCACCGTGCGGTCGATCAGGGAGATGGGGCCATGCTTCATCTCGCCCGCGGCGTAGGCCTCCGCATGGATGTAGGTGATTTCCTTGAGCTTGAGCGCCCCTTCGAGCGCCACCGGAAAGGACGACCCGCGTCCCAGATACAGCACGTCGCGCGCGCCGGCGACGATGGCGGCCATGCGGCGGATCGCGTCGCGCTGCTCGAACACCTCGTTCGCGCGGCTTGGCAGGTCGAGGAGCGCGGTGACCATCGCCTCCTCGGCGGCGGCGTCCAGATGCCCGCGCGCGCGCCCGAGTGCGACCGTCAGGCAGGCAAGGACCGAAAGCTGCGCCGTGAACGCCTTGGTGCTCGCGACCGAGATTTCAGGCCCCGCCACCGTGCCCAGCACCGCGTCGCTTTCGCGCGCCATGGTGCTCTGCTCCACATTGAGGACAGAGACGATATGCTGCCCTGCCTGGCGCATCCCGCGCAGAGCGGCCAGCGTGTCCGCCGTCTCCCCCGACTGGGAAATCAGCAGCCCAAGCCCACCGGGCACCAGCGGCGGATCGCGATAGCGCATCTCGCTCGCCACATCGATATCGACCGGCAGGCGCGCATACTGCTCCAGCCAGTAGCGGCCGATCATCCCGGCATAGAAGGCGGAACCACATGCCGTCACCACCGCGCGCGGCACCGTGGCCAGGTCGAACGGCAGGTCCGGCAGCACGACGCGCCGCGTGGCGGGGTCGATCAGGCGCTGCAGCGTCTGTCCGATCACGACGGGATGTTCGTGCAGTTCCTTTTCCATGTAATGCCGGTACCCATCCTTGCCCACCGATCCCGCGATCAGCGCGGTGGTGCGGATGGGGCGCGTGACGGACCTGCCCTCCATGTCGAAGAACTCCGCCCCCTGCGGCGTCACGATGGTCCAGTCCCCGTCATCGAGATAGGCGATGCGGCGCGTCAGCGGCGCCAGCGCAAGGCTGTCGGAGCCGAGGAACATCTCGTCCTCGCCAAACCCCACCACCAGCGGCGCGCCATGGCGGGCACCGATGACCATGCCGTCATGCCCGGCAAAGATCATCGCCAGCGCATAGGCCCCCTCCAGACGTTTCAGCGTCTCATGCGCCGCATCGCGCGGGGAGAGGCCACGGCGCAGGTGATAATCGATCATCTGCGCGATCGTCTCGCTGTCGGTATCGGTGGAGAAGGTCTGGCCCGCCGCCTCAAGTTCGCGGCGCAGCTCCTCGAAATTCTCGATGATGCCGTTATGCACGACCGAGACGCGTTCGGTGCCATGCGGGTGGGCGTTGTTTTCCGTCGGCGCGCCATGCGTGGCCCAGCGCGTATGCCCGATTCCCGTCACCCCGGGCAGCGGCACGCGCGCCAGCACGCTGGCGAGGTGGTCAAGCTTGCCCGCCGCACGACGACGCTCTACATGGCCATTTTCCAGCGTCGCGATCCCCGCCGAGTCATAGCCGCGATATTCAAGGCGACGCAGCGCGTCGAAAATGACCGGGGTGGCCTGATTCCTGCCAACGACACCGACAATGCCACACATCAGCCACGCTCCTTCGCTGCCTTGAGCCGGTCGCGAAAGGCCCTTGCGTATCCGGCCTTGTTGTCCTGCCCCGCCCGTCCGAACGCCATGGCGTCGTCGGGCACGTCCTTTGTAATCACGCTTCCGGCCGCGGTGATTACCCCTGCCCCCAGCGTCACTGGCGCCACAAGGATCGAATCCGACCCGATGAAGCTGCCTTCACCAATGACGGTCGTGTGCTTGAACACGCCATCGTAATTGCAGGTGATGGTCCCTGCACCGACATTGGTCCGCGCGCCCACCTGCGCATTGCCCAGATAGGTCAGGTGATTGGCCTTCGCCCCCTCGCCCAGCGTCGTGGCCTTGAGTTCGACGAAGTTGCCGACATGGGCGCGCGCGCCGACATCGCTGCCGGGACGCAGGCGGGCATATGGCCCGATCAGCGCGCCCTGCCGGACCACGCATCCTTCCAGATGGGAGAAGGAGCGGACCTCCACGTCGCGCTCCACCGTGACACCGGGGCCGAAGACGACATGCGGATGAATGACCACGTCCGGGGCCAGCACCGTATCAGTGCACAGGAACACCGTGTCCGGCGCCACCAGCGTCACGCCCTTTTCCATCGCGTCATGGCGCAGGCGCCGCTGCACGCTGGCCTCCGCCACGGCGAGTTCGGCGCGCGAATTGATGCCGCGCAGTTCGTCCTCCGACGCCACGACGGCGCGCACGCACACGCCATCGGCCACGGCCTGCGTCACCACGTCGCCAAGGTAGTATTCACCCTGCGCATTGTCGTTGCGCACCTCATTGAGCCAGCGGCGGAAATCCTGCGCATCGGCGCACAGCACGCCCGCATTGCACAGGTCGATAGCGCGTTCCTGCGGCGTGGCGTCGGCCCATTCGACAATCCGCACCACATCGTCACCCTGCGTCACGACGCGGCCGTACCGCCCCGGATGGGCGGGCCGCATCGCCAGCAGCGCAAGGCCCACGCCCGGCTGCCTGCGGCAGGCGAGCAGGTCGCGCATGGTCTGCGCGGTAATCAGCGGGTTGTCGCCATACAGCACCGCGACATCGCCCGTGCCGAAATACGCCTCCGCCTGCAGCGCCGCGTGCGCGGTGCCAAGGCGGTCGGCCTGCACCACCACCGCATGCGGCGCGGCGAGGGCCGCGACATCCTCCATCCCCGGACCGACGACGACCACGATATGGTCGAACACCTGTTCGGCGTTATCGAGCAGATGGCGCAGCATCGGCCGCCCCGCAAGCGGATGCATGACCTTGGGCCGTTCGGAACGCATGCGCGTGCCCCGCCCGGCGGCAAGGATGACCGCCGTGGCCTGACGGGACGGGGAAGGCGAGGATGGGGAAGATGGAATGGTGCTCATGACTTTTTGCGGGTAGCCCCCGCCCGGCAGACCTGTCAAACCCGGAGAGGAACAAGATACCATCACTTAGATTTTCCGATTGCTACCACAAGAGCCACCGAGGAGTGCCGGATGCCTGCCCTTCCCCCCCGCCTGGCGGTTTTCGACATGGACGGCACGCTGATCGACAGCCTGCCGGACCTTGCTGCCTGCGCCTGTCGCCTTCTGCATCACTATGGCCTGCCCCCCATTACTCCCGACACCCTGCGCCCCATGATCGGCGATGGCGTAGGCGTGCTGGTGCGTCGCCTGCTGGCGCATGCGGGCGATGCGGCGCGCGGCATCGACCCCGATGACGCCGTCGGCCGTTACATGGCGGATTATACCCCACATTCGACCGACCTGTCGCATCCCTTCACCGGCACCCGCGCCACCCTGTCGGCCCTGAAGGGCGCGGGATGGAAGCTTGCGGTCTGCACCAACAAGCCGGTGGCGGCGGCACGGCACATCCTGCGTGTCATGAAACTGGACCCGTGGTTCGACGCGGTGGGCGGCGGTGACAGCTTCGCCGTGCGCAAGCCCGACCCGCGCCACCTGCTTGGCACGATCGAAATGGCGGGCGGCGTGCCCGGACGCACGATCATGGTGGGCGACCACCGCAACGACATCGCCGCCGCAACGGGTGCGCATGTGCGCGGCATCTTCGCCCGGTGGGGATATGGCGCGCCGGAAATGGAGGCCGGGGCGACCGCAGGCGCGGATTCCATTTCCGAAATCCCGCATATCGCCCGCGACCTGCTCCCCGACTGATCCCTGCCCTCAGACGTCGAGGTTCGCGACCTTCAGCGCGTTGCCGACGATGAAGTCGCGACGCGGTTCGACCACATCGCCCATCAGGGTGGAGAATACCTGCGCCGCGTTCTCCACATCGCCCACCCGCACCTGAAGCAGCGTGCGCATGGCGGGATCAAGCGTGGTTTCCCACAACTGCGCATCGTTCATTTCACCCAGTCCCTTGAACCGGTTGATCGAAAGCCCGCGTCGCCCCTGCGCGATGATGCGTTCATAGACCGAGGCCGGACCGTCGAGCGTGAGGGTCTGGCTGTCGAGTGACAGTTCCACCCTGCTGCCGAAATCGGCCGCGATACGGTCATGGTGTTCGGACAGCCAGCGGACCTCCGCACTGCGCAGGGTCGCGGGATCAAGGCGATAGACCTCGCCCACGCCACGCACGCTGCGCGCCATTTCCAGTCCGTCAGCGCTCGCCGCGACCTTCCACCCACGCTCCGATTCCGCGGAGACGGCATCAAGCCGCGACTGAAGTTCGATGACCCGCTCCGGTGTGGCCGCCGGATTGGCCGACAGCGCACCGGCAATGGCCGCCTGTTCAAGGATCCAGACCGGCGCGCGCACCGCAAGCCGCGACAGGGCGCGCGCGACATCGCGGATGAAGGCGACCTCGGTCCGCAGTGCATCGCCCGTCACCTCGCGCCCGTCGGCATAGCGCAGGGTCGCATGCGCCAGCGCCTTGTCGAGCAGGTATTCCTCCAGCGCCGCATCATCCTTGAGGTACCGCTCGTCATTGCCGCGCTTGGCGCGGTACAGCGGCGGCTGCGCGATGTAGAGGTAGCCGTTTTCGATCAGTTCGGGCATCTGCCGGAAGAAGAACGTCAGCAGCAGCGTGCGGATGTGCGATCCGTCCACGTCGGCGTCCGTCATGATGACGATGCGGTGGTAGCGCAGTTTTTCCAGCGAGAAACCGCCATGTTCCACGTCGCCCCGCCCGATGCCCGTGCCGAGCGCCGTAATCAGCGTGCCGATTTCCGCCGAGCCAAGCATGCGGTCGAATCGCGCGCGCTCCACATTGAGGATCTTGCCCTTCAGCGGCAGGATCGCCTGGAACCGGCGGTCACGTCCCTGCTTGGCCGTGCCCCCTGCGGAGTCACCCTCCACGATGAACAGTTCGGACTTGGCCGGATCGCGTTCCTGACAGTCAGCAAGCTTCCCCGGAAGCGAGGAAATATCGAGCACCCCCTTGCGCCGCGTCAGTTCGCGCGCGCGCCGCGCCGCCTCACGCGCGGCGGCGGCGTCCATCACCTTCGCCACGATCTGGCGCGCTTCCTTGGGATGCGTCTCGAACCAGTGGGAAATCATGTCGGCGGCGGCGGCATGCACCACGGGCTGCACCTCCGACGACACCAGCTTGTCCTTGGTCTGCGAGGAGAATTTGGGATCGGGCACCTTGACCGACAGCACCGCCGTCAGGCCCTCGCGCATGTCCTCGCCCGCCAGCGCGTGGGAATCCTTCTTCGACGCATTCGCCTCGGCATAGCGGCCGACGATGCGCGTCAGGGCCTGGCGGAACCCGGCAAGGTGGGAGCCGCCGTCACGCTGGGGGATGTTGTTGGTGAAGCACAGCATCGTTTCATGGAAACTGTCGTTCCATGTCAGGGCGAATTCGACCTTGATGCCGTTTTCCTCGTTCTGCAGGCTGCCGGTGATCGGCGGCTCCACGATCGGGGTCTTGCCATGGTCAAGCCATTCGACAAAGGCGGACAGCCCCCCTTCGTAATGGAACGATTCCTCCCGCGCGGGGGTATGGCGCTCGTCACGCAGGATGATGGCCAGGCCGGAATTGAGGAACGCCAGTTCGCGCAGCCGCCGCTCCAGCACGGAAAACTGGAATTCGACGATGGCAAAGGTCTCGGCGCTCGGCTTGAAGGTGACCTGCGTGCCGCGCGGTTCGTCACTGTCGCCCACGACGCTCAGCGGCGCCTCGCGCTCACCGGCGCGGAAGCGGATCATGTGCTCCTTGCCGTTGCGCCAGATCCGCACCTCCATCCATTCGGACAGGGCGTTGACGACCGCAGCGCCCACGCCATGCAGGCCGCCGGAGACCTTGTAGGAATTCTGGTTGAACTTGCCGCCCGCATGCAGCTTCGTCAGCACGACCTCGGCGGCGCTGATCCCTTCCTCATGATGCATGTCGGTCGGGATTCCGCGCCCGTTGTCGCGCACGGTGACGCTGCCGTCACCATTGAGCGTCACGATGCAGGTGGTCGCATAACCGGCCTGTGCCTCGTCCACCGCGTTGTCGATGATCTCGAACGCCATGTGGTGCAGGCCGGAACCATCGTCGGTGTCGCCGATATACATGCCCGGGCGCTTGCGCACCGCGTCCAGCCCCTTGAGAACCGAGATGGAGGCCGCATCATAATCCGCAGCCGTGACGGGAATATCCCCCGCTTCGGCATCGTGTTTCTGATCGGGATTGGATGGGTCAGACATGCCGGACAGATGCTCCACAACAGGGTCACGCGTTGAAGGAGTGTTATACATCGAACCCGCCCCCGTGACCAAGCTTTCCCCTTCATAAATCGGGGGAATCAGGGAATTGGGAGCAGAGCGCCATCACGGGGCATGACAAAGGCCGCCTGATCGCGCAAGGGTCCGAACTGTGCCGCGTCCGTGCCGCTGAGCATCACCGTCGTCTCCAGCCGCCCGATGGCGCGGAACAGCGCATTGCGCCGCGCCTCGTCCAGATGCACCAATGGTTCGTCCAGCAGGATCAGTGGCGCCTGTCCCCGCGCCTGCGCGATCAGGCGCGCATGCGACAGCACCACGCCGACCAGCATCGCCTTCTGCTGCCCCGTGCTCGACTGCGCGGCGCTGCGCCCCGTGGCGCGGTCATGCATGTGCAGGTCGGTGCGGTGCGCGCCGACGGACGCGCTGCCCCGCGCACGGTCGCGCCCCCGTGACGCCGCAAGCTGCGCGCGCAGCCAGTCCTCCACCGCAAGGGCGGGTGTCTGGCGCAGGCGCTGCGCGATGTCGCTTTCCAGCGCCATTACCGTTGCGGGAAACCCGTCGCACAGCGCCACGTCATCCCCATTGAGCAGCGTAACAAGCCCCGCCCGCGCCGCCGTGGCCGCAACGCCATGCCGCGCCATCGCATCCTCCAGCGCGGACAGCCATGCGGGATCGGCCCCGCCCGCGGCCAGCAGCCGGTTGCGCTGCATCATCGCATGGTCATGGGCGGCAAGTTCACGCGCATGGCCCGGTTCCATCGCAAGGACAAGCCGGTCAAGGAAACGGCGCCGCCCCGCCGCCCCTTCCTGGAACAGGCGGTCCATCTGCGGTGTCAGCCATACGGCCGAAAGGAAATCGGAAACCCGTCCCCGGTTGCGCAGTGCCTCCCCATCAAGGCGGACGACACGGCGTTCGGGACGGGCGGGGTCGGACCCCACCGCGAGTTCGCGCATTCCCGCCTCGACCCCGTCGGGCACGTCGATGCGCGCCGCAACACCCCAGCGCGTGCCGCCATGACGCGGCAGGTCCGCCACGCGCGCCCCGCGCAGGCCACGGCCGGGCAGCAGGAGGGAGACGGATTCAAGGAGGTTGGTCTTGCCACTGCCATTTTCGCCCACAACCACCGTGACCGGCGTTTCAGGCGTCCATGACAGATGGCGGTAATTGCGGAAATCCGTCAGGACCAGCCGCGAAAGGTGGGCCATACGTGCCCGAAGACCCGACGCGCGATCAGACGCGCATCGGCATCAGCACATACAGTGCCGAAGGACGGTCCACATCACGCACGATGGTGGGGGCGGAACTGTCGGAAAACGCGAATTCGACGTTCTTGTCAATCTGGTCGGTGATGTCGTTGAGGTAGCGCGCCTGGAACCCGATCTCGATCGGGCTTGCATCATAGACGACGTGGCTGTCGTCAAGCTCCTCCGTCGCGGTACCCTGGTCCTGGCTGGCGGCGGACAGGGTCAGCAGGTTCTGCGTCACCGTCAGCTTGACCGGGCGGGAGCGTTCCTGGCTGATCGCGGCCACGCGGGAGACCGCGTCGGAAAAGATCTTCTTGCCCACATGCAGGATCTTGTCGTTGCCGGTGGGGATCACGCGCTCATATTCCGGGAAGGTGCCGTCAATCAGCTTCGACGTCAGGATCACGTTGCCCACGGTAAACTGGATGCGCGTATCCGACAGGGCGACGCCGATATGTTCCGGCCCTTCCTCCAGCAGCTTGCGCAGTTCATTGACCGTCTTGCGCGGGATGATGACGCCCGGCATGCCTGCGGCACCTTCCGGCAGGTCGGTTTCCACGCGCGCAAGGCGGTGCCCGTCGGTTGCGACCGCGCGCAGCATCGGCCCCTGCGGGGTTTCGGCCACGTGGAAATAGATGCCGTTGAGGTAGTAGCGCGTCTCCTCCGTGGAGATGGCGAAGCGACTGCGGTCGATCAGGCCACGCAGCGCCTGCGACGCGATGGTGAATTCATGCGGCAGCGCCCCCGCCATCATGGAGGGGAAGTCGTCCACGTCCAGCACGTTGAGGCTGGTGGTGAAACGCCCCGCCCGCAGGGCAAGCGGCGCATCGCCCCCGGCCTGGTCAAGTTCGACCACGGCGCCATCGGGCAGGCGGCGCACGATGTCGCACAGCACGGCGGCCGGCGCGGTCACCGCCCCGTCACGCAGGGTTTCCGCCGAAATACCCTCCACCACCGCGATTTCCATATCGGTCGCCGTCATGGTCATCAGGCCGTCCGTGACATTGATCAGGACATTGGCAAGGATGGGGATGGTGTTACGCTTCTCTGCCACGCCCTGAATATGCAGCAGCGCCTTGAGCAGGGTCGCGCGATCAGCCTTCAGCTTCATGTGTAACAAATCCTCCTTGCCCGGCGGCACGGCCCGTTACAGGACGGCGCAATGGGGGCAATAGGTCTAGCAGCCTGATGAAGATGCGAAAAGAGGGCGCAGCCGGAAAAAGTCAGCTTTCGAGCATCCGCCGCAGGAGTTCGACATCCTCCGCAAAAGCGGGATCCTGCTCCATGAGTTCCATGACCCGCCGCACGGCATAGATCACGGTCGTATGGTCGCGGTTGCCGAACTTGCGCCCGATTTCGGGAAGCGAGCGCGAGGTCAGCTGTTTCGACAGGTACATCGCCACCTGCCGGGGACGCGCCACCACGGTCGAACGCCGCGCCGAGGACATGTCCGTCAGGCGGATGTTCCAGTGTTCGGCAACCTTGCGCTGTATTTCCTCGATCGTGACGCGGCGGTTGTTGGCCTTGAGGATGTCGTGCAGCACATCCTGCGTCGCCTCCAGCGTCACGGGACGGCCGAACAGGTTGGCGTGCGCGATCAGGCGATTGAGCGCGCCCTCAAGTTCACGCACGTTGGACGTGATCTTGTGCGCAAGGAATTCCAGCACCTTGGCCGGCACATCGACACCCGACGCCGTGGCCTTCGCCTCAAGGATGGAGATGCGCAGTTCGAACGTGGTCGCATGGATGTCGGCCACCATGCCGCAGCCAAGGCGCGTGCGAAGCCGGTCCTCCAGCCCCGACAGGTCGGAGGGCGACTTGTCCGCCGAAACCACGATCTGCCGCCCGGCATCGACCAGCGCGTTGAAGGTGTGGAAGAATTCTTCCTGCGTGTTGTCCTTGCCGATCAGGAACTGCAGGTCGTCGATCATCAGCACATCGACCGAACGCAACTGCTCCTTGAATTCCATGGTCGATTGCGAACGGATGGCGGCGATGAAGCGGTACATGAACTTCTCGGCCGACATGTAGGCGACCGAGACCCGCCCCTCGCGCACCAGTTCGGAACCGATCGCATGCATCAGGTGCGTCTTGCCAAGGCCGACGCCACCATACAGGAACAGGGGATTGAAGCCCGGGCTTGACGGGCGTTCGGCCACGCGCCGCGCGCAGGCATAGGCGAATTCGTTGGGCTTGCCGACCACGAAGGTCTCGAACGTGAAGCGCGGGTCAAGCGGGGCAGCAAGGTCGCTGCGCACCTCCGCCGTGCGGGGTTCCTCGACCACGGCGGCTTCCACGACGGGGGCGGCGACCGGCGCGGCGGGATGGGACTCGGCCGTCGCGGCCTCCCCTTCCGCTGACGAGGACGGGCCACGCGCCACCTGGAGTTCGACGCGCCGGATGGCCGGGATTTCCGCATGCCACAGCGCGCCAAGGCGATCCCCGTACTGCCCCCGCACCCAGTCGCGCAGGAAGCGCGTGGGCAGGTACAGCGTGATCTCGTCCTCCTCGACGGGGCCGACGCCCATCTGCCTCAGCCAGGTGTTGTATTCCACCTCCCCGACCTCGGCCTTGAGGCGGGCGCAGATACGCGACCAATGGATGTCGAGAATGCTTTTCTGCGCATTCGCCTCGGCAACCTCGTCATATCCTTCCAGTCCGCCCGTCATCTTCACTCCCGGCCATTCAGGGACATGACAGTCCGCGTCCGCGAAATGCCTGTTCAACGTTAAACACACCATCCCCAACGCATGCGGACACGTTCGCGTTTTCCGCGCCATGAAGGCACGAAAACCCATGCGCCGACACATCGACGCCCCAGCAGCATACCGATGAGGATGCCCAGAAGTTAGTGCAGGGAATCGGAGGAAGCAACGGGAATCTGGCCGGGCGACGATCAAAACCGACTCCGCGACAGAAAAACATACGAAAAAGAAACAGCCCGAAAATAAAAAGGACCACACCATGCCGAAATGACACGATGCAGTCCCAATCATTACACGGAAAATACTTTATCCGTATAAGCAGCCATCAATCCAATTCAATGGATCAGGCAGCCGCCAGCGCCTTGATACGTGCGGACAGGCGCGAAATGCGACGGGCCACGGTGTTGGCGTGCATGACGCCCTTGCCGACCGCGCGCTGCAGTTCAGGCTGCGCCGCGCGCAGGGCGACGGAGGCGTCTTCTTTCTTGCCGGCCTCAATCGCGGTCTCGACCTTCTTGACGAAGGTGCGCACGCGGGAGATGCGGGCGGTGTTGCGCGCGTTGCGGCGCTCGGTCTGACGGATGCGCTTACGCGCTGATGCAGTATTGGCCATCGTTCTCAGTTCAGCAAAAAATCAGGTTACGGCGGTCCGCCACCCGATAGTTGCGGACATCCAGATATCAGGATCGCGGTCTAGTCCACCCTTTCCCCATCCGTCAAGACAAGTCTTGCGCCACCGTCGCGGTTTCCTGCCGCCGGGGACAGAAAAATGACGACCGCCCGCCCTGCACGATCCGCTCCACGCCACCGCAGGCGGGTGGGCCGGGACAGTCGGGACAGCCCTGCCCCGCGCGGCCATACACACGCCACGCATGCTGGAAATACCCAAGCTCCCCGTCGGGTTTCACGTAATCACGCAGACTCGACCCGCCAGCGGCGATCGCCTCGGTCAGGACATCGCGGATGCTGGCCACGAGGACGGTGCATTCCGCGTCATTCAGGCTGCCTGCCATGCGTTCGGGATGCACGCCCGCGCGGAACAGGGCTTCGGACACATAAATGTTGCCAAGGCCCGCCACCACGCGCTGGTCCAGCAGCAGCGCCTTGACCGAGGTCCTGCGCCCCCGTGCCGCGCGGGCCAGTCCTTCGGCATCGAACCCGTTGCCCAGCGGTTCCGGCCCCATGCGCGCCAGCAGGGGATGTGACGTGGCCGTATCGGCCGCCAGCAGGTCCACGATGCCAAAACGCCGCGGGTCCACAAGGCCGCAGCGCGCGCCCTGTTCCGTCACGATCAGCAGGTGCTCATGCCGCGCGGCGGGCACACTGACGTCATGGCCCAGCACGACACGGCCCGACATGCCCAGATGCATCAGCAGCGCCTGCCCGTCATCAAGGTGGATGAGGATGTATTTGCCCCGCCGCCCGAACCGCGTGATCACGCGTCCGCGCAGCGAGTCGGCCAGTCCCGGCGGGAAGGGCCAGCGCAGCCCCTCACGCAGGGGGGTGGCAGTTGCAATCTTGTGACCTTCGAGATGCAATCGCATCCCGCGCATCACAGTTTCTACTTCAGGGAGTTCCGGCATGACTGATTATAAGGTTATATCTCCGGATCATGAGCGACAATAGCCACCATCCCCACTCCGCCCCTTCCCCGTCCGCTGGCGCAGCGCCAGGCGGCGGCCCCTCCGGCACGACCGATTTCGGTTTCCGCGACGTCCCGGTCACGGAAAAGAAATCCATGGTCCGCCAGGTCTTCGACAGTGTCGCGGGCAAATACGACGTCATGAACGACGTCATGTCCCTGGGTATTCACCGGGCATGGAAAAAGATCTTCGTCACCGAACTCGGCCCGCACCCGGACCTGCGCCTGCTCGACCTTGCCGGGGGAACGGGCGACATCTCGTTCGGCTGGCTGCGTGGCGGCGGCGGCCCCGCGATCCTGTCGGACATCAATGTCAGCATGCTGGCGGTCGGACGTGACCGTGCGCTGTCGCGCGGCCTTGTCTCCGGCCTGAACTTCGTCGCCGTCGATGCAGAGGCCATTCCCATCGCCGACTGTTCCGTCGATCGCGTCTCCATCGCGTTCGGCCTGCGCAACTGCACGGACAAGCTACAGGTCCTGCGCGAGGCGCGGCGCGTGCTGCGTCCGGGCGGGCGGTTCCTGTGCCTTGAGTTCTCTCGCGTGCAGGTCGCGGCCCTTGCCCCCGTTTATGACGCATGGTCGTTCCAGGTCCTGCCGCGCATGGGTGCGGCCATCGCAGGCGACCGCGAAAGCTACCAGTATCTTGCCGAAAGCATCCGCATGTTCCCCGACCAGGAGACGCTGGCGGAGATGATGCGCGAAGCCGGCCTGGAACGCGTGACCTACCAGAACCTGTCGGGCGGGATCGCGGCGATCCATTCGGGCTGGCGCATCTGACGGGGCCAGGGTGATGAATGACGCGCGCCCGTCCGTCCTGCTGGTTGTATGTGGCGGGATCGCCGCGTTCAAGGCGCTGGAACTCGTCCGCCGCCTGACGGCGCGTGGCGTGCGGGTGCGCGCGGTCCTGACCCGCGCGGGCGCGCAATTCATCACCCCGCTCAGCCTGCAGGCGCTGACGGGGGAGCGCGTTTACGAAGACCTGTTTTCCCTGACGGACGAACAGGAAATGGGCCATATCGCCCTGTCGCGCGGCAGCGACCTGATCGTCGTCTGTCCCGCCACGGCGGACATGCTGGCGCGCATGGCGGCGGGACTGGCCGATGATCTGGCAAGCACGGTGCTGCTGGCGACCGACACGCCGGTCATGGCCGTTCCTGCGATGAACGTGCGCATGTGGCTGCATCCCGCAACCCGCGCCAATGTCGCGACACTGGCGGCGCGCGGCGTCACCTTCGTCGGGCCGGAAGACGGCCTGATGGCCTGCAATGAAACCGGGCCGGGCCGGATGAGCGAACCGGACACCATCGCCGACGCCATCATGGAGGCCCTGCGCCCTGCCCCGCAACCGCTGCGTGGCCTGCGCGCGCTGGTCACGGCGGGGCCGACGCATGAACCGATCGACCCGGTGCGCTACATCGCCAACCGCTCCTCGGGGCGGCAGGGATATGCGATCGCCGATGCGCTGGCGCGCGCGGGGGCCGAAGTGACGCTGGTCAGCGGACCGACCACCCTGCCGCCACCTGCGGGCATTGCGCTGCGGCGGGTGGAGACGGCGGTGCAGATGCTCGCTGCGTGCGAGGCCGCGCTGCCGTGCGACATCGCCATCTGCACCGCCGCCGTGGCCGACTGGCGCGTGGCGCAGGCAGGCACGCGCAAGATCAAGAAGACACCCGGCGCGCCCCCGCCGACGCTGGCGCTGGTGCCCAATCCCGATATCCTTGCCCACCTGTCACGCCCCGGCCCGCTGCGTCCGCGCCTTGTGATCGGTTTTGCCGCCGAAACCGACGATGTGCGCGACAATGCGACGGCCAAGCGCCAGCGCAAGGGCTGTGACTGGATCATCGCCAATGATGTCCGCGCGGAAACCGGCATCATGGGCGGAGATGAAAACGAGATCACACTGATCACCGCCACAGGTTCCGAACACTGGCCCCGCATGTCCAAGGACGCGGTGGCGGCGGGACTTGTGCGCAGGATCGCGGCGACATTCGCCACCACACCTGACATCGCCCCAGATGACATTCCCCCAGACGGAGTCCCTGCATGAGCATCCCCCCCCTGCCCGTTCGCATCCGCCGCCTCGCCCATGCCGAGGGACTGCCGCTTCCTGCCTATGCCACCGCCGGGGCGGCGGGCATGGACCTTGTGGCGGCGGTGCGTGAACCCATGACGATCTGGGCCGGCGGGCGCGCACTGGTGCCCACGGGCCTGTGCGTTGCGCTGCCGGCGGGATACGAACTGCAGATCCGGCCGCGTTCGGGCCTTGCGCTGAAACATGGCATCACGCTGCCCAACGCCCCCGGCACGATTGACGAGGATTATCGCGGGGAGATCGGCATCATCATGCTCAATACCGGGGAGGAGGCCTTCGTGATCGAACGCGGCATGCGCATCGCGCAGGCGGTGCTGGCCCCCGTCGTGCGCGGCGTGTGGGAGGAATGCGACACCCTTGACGATACCGCGCGCGGCACCGGCGGCTTCGGCAGCACCGGGACACAGGCGGCACCGGGGACGACAGGGTGAACGAACCACCACTTCCCGCGCACAGCCACAGGGTCCGCCCGAACCTGTTCGACCTTGTGGGACTTGTCATCCTGATGGGACTTGCCGTGGCGCTGGCCACGGTGGGACGGCGCATGCTGGTGCCGCTGCCGCCCGCCACGGCGCAGGTCATCCACCTCGACCCGATATGGCTGCCGGGCTATGCCCTGCGCACGACGTTCCGCATGTTCGCCGCCCTGCTGGCGTCGGTGGCCTTCACCTTCACCTATGCCGTGTGGGCCGCGAAAAGCCGCCGCGCCGGGCAGATCCTGATCCCGGTGCTCGATATCCTGCAATCGGTGCCGATCCTTGGGTTCCTGACCTTTACGGTGGTCTTCTTCCTCGGGCTTTTCCCCGGGCAGATGATGGGCGCGGAACTTGCGGCGATCTTCACCATCTTCACCAGCCAGGCCTGGAACATGGCCTTCAGCATGTACCAGTCGCTGCGCACCGTGCCTGCCGATCTGGAGGAAGCGGCCCGCTGCTTCGGGCTGACGGCGTGGCAGCGGTTCTGGAGGCTGGAGGTGCCGTTCGCCATCCCGTCGCTGGTGTGGAACGCCATGATCTCCATGTCCGGGGGATGGTTCATGGTCGTCTATTCCGAGACGATCACCGTGGGCAACACGGACATCGCCCTGCCGGGTATCGGGTCGTATGTCGGCACCGCCATCGCGCATCGCGACCTGCCGGCGATCTTCTATGCCATCGTGACGATGCTGGTGGTCATCCTTGCCTATGACCAGTTGCTGTTCCGCCCGCTGGTCGCGTGGTCGGCGCGTTTCAGTGTCGAGGACACGCAGGGCGAGGCCGCACCCGACCCGTGGGTGCTCGCACTCCTGCGCCGGACATCGCTGCTGCGCCGCACCAGCGATGCGCTGGGCCGGGCGCTGACCTTCATCGGCTGGCTGCGGATCGGGCGCGCCCCCTCCGACGTCACGCCATCACATGTCTCGGGCCGCGTGCTCGACCTTGTCTGGTGGGCGTGCCTTGGCGTGTGCACGCTTGTGGTGGGGGAACGGGTGGTGGCCTATGCCGCCGGGCATTTCACCGCGTCGCAGGTGCTGCATGTCATGGGGCTGGGCGGACTGACGCTGCTGCGCGTGCTGGCGACGCTGCTGGTGGCGTCGCTGATATGGGTGCCGGTGGGCATCTGGCTGGGGCTTGATGCCCGCCGCGCACGCCGGGCGCAGTTCGTGGCACAGTTCATGGCCGCCTTTCCCGCCAACCTGTTCTTCCCGCTGTTCGTGCTGTTCATCGTGCGCTTCAACCTCAACAGCAACATCTGGCTGACGCCGCTGATGCTGCTGGGCACGCAGTGGTATATCCTGTTCAACATCGTCGCAGGCGCCGCGTCCTATCCCACCGACCTGCTCGAAGCGGCGCGCAATTTCCAGGTGCGTGGCCGGTTGTGGTGGATGCGCGTGATGCTGCCGGGTATCGTGCCGTTCTTCATCACCGGGGCGATCACCGCATCGGGCGGGGCGTGGAACGCCGCCATCGCCACGGAAATGGCAAGCTGGGGCTCCACCACGCTGCGCGCGCAGGGGCTTGGCGCCTATATCGCGCAGGCCACAATCGACGGCGCGACCGACCGCGTGGGGCTGGGGATGGTGGTGATGTCCATGTTCGTCCTGCTGTTCAACCGTGCGGTATGGCGTCCGCTGGCCAATTACGCCGCGCGCCACTTCACCTTCAACTGAAAGCCCGAGATGCCTTCCGCACCGCCCTCACCGCATACGCCCCCCGAAAGCGAGACCCTGGTCCGGATCATCGACTGCAAGCAGGCGTACCACAAGGAAAGCGCGACCGACCTTGTCGTGCTGGACAATGTGAACCTGACCCTGCATTCGGGGGAGATCGTGGGACTGCTGGGCCGGTCCGGGTCGGGCAAGTCCACGCTGCTACGCATCATCGCCGGACTGCTGACGCCCACATCGGGCGAGGTGATCTGGAAAGGGAAGAAACTGACCGGCCCGGCCGCGGGCATCGCCATGGTGTTCCAGTCCTTTGCGCTGTTCCCGTGGCTGACGGTGCAGAAGAATGTCGAACTGGGGCTGGAGGCCAAGGGCGTTCCCGCGGCCGAGCGCGAGGACCTTGCCGAACGCGCGATCGACCTGATCGGGCTGGGCGGGTACGAAAATGCCTATCCCAAGGAACTGTCGGGCGGCATGCGCCAGCGCGTGGGCCTGGCGCGCGCGCTGGTGGTGCATCCCGACCTGCTGCTGATGGATGAACCATTTTCGGCGCTTGATGTGCTGACGGCGGAAAACCTGCGCACCGACCTTGTGGAACTGTGGTCGGAGCGCAAGCTGCCGATCAAGTCGATCCTGCTGGTGACGCACAATATCGAGGAAGCGGTCCTGATGTGCGACCGCATCCTGATCTTCTCCTCCAACCCCGGGCGGGTGGCGCATGAACTCAGCGTGCCGTTCGACCATCCCCGCAACCGCGAGGACGCGGCCTTCCGGCAGTTCGTGGACCGTATCTATGCCCTGATGACCCGTCGCGCGCCGGTCATTTCCGAAGCCGACCTGACCGAGGCCGGGATGGCCACGGCCACCCCGCCGGTGGAAGCCATCGCCCTGCCCCGCCTGGCGATCAACACCATGGTCGGCATGATGGAGACACTGGCCGCCGACCCGCTGGACGGGCGCGCCGACCTGCCGCTGCTCGCCAGTCGCCTGCAGCTTGAACTCGACGACCTGTTCCCGCTTGGCGAATCGCTGCAGTTGCTGGGCTTTGCGGAGCTTGAGGACGGGGACATCCTGCTGACGCCCGAGGGCATGCGCTTCGTCCAGAGCGAACATGACGAGCGCAAGCAGATCCTGTCGCACAGCCTGCTGCGCAACATCCCGATGGTCCGTTCCATCCGTTCGGTCCTGGACGAACGCCCCAACCACCGCGCCAGCGCCGAACGGTTCCGCGACGAACTCGAAGACAGCATGTCACCCGATTATGCGAAACAGACGCTGCAGACCCTGATCGGGTGGGCGCGTTATGCCGAACTGTTCGACTTTGACGAGGAAGCGGACCAGCTTTTCCTTGATGATCGTGACCGGAGCAACGGTGCGGTCTGATTCGCGGCGATATGCCTTCTGTAAATCAGGATGTCGAAAATCTTAATTTTGACATTCCGGGCAGGCATGCCAGTCATCACGGAAAAATACCAATGAACGCATAAAATAACTGCATGCAGGGCGGATATGGACATCAGAAACACCATCCAGAAACTTGTTGATGCCTGCAAAGACCATGAAAAGAACAGCCGGATCACAAAAGGGGTCAGCCGGTACCTGAGCCGCGCCTGTGAACATAAGATACAGGCGATGCTGCGGCTGGTGGACCCGCAGTCCCGGCCGAACATGACGGTACTGAATGAAAGACTGCGGGACATCGACCTGATATCCCTCAATATAAAGGCGAACGGATACAGGCTGGCCCGCCTTCTGGCCGAAACGCTGCCCCCCGCCACCCATGACGGGCCGCAGGACATCCAGCCCGGATCGAAGCTGTGCACGCAGGAAGATATCGCCAGCGACTGGTCCAGATACTGGTCCAGTGAACTGAAGCTGCCGGTCGTGTTCCATCGGAAACTCTGGGAATATACCTATCTCCTGCAGGCGCTGCATGCTTCCGGCAACATCGCCCCCGGCCGGGTCGGGCTGGGTTTTGGCTGCGGGCTGGAACCCATCGCAAGCTACCTTGCCTCAAGGGAGGTGAAGGCGACCATCACGGACCTGCCCCCCGAACACCAGCGTGTCGCAGGCTGGGCCAGCAGCAACGAATATGTCGAGACGCTGGAAAAGGCGCATGTCGCGGACCTGGTGGACCGCGAACAGTTCATCCGCATGGTCAGCCACCGGCATGTGGACATGAATGCAATACCCGATGACCTGTCAGGGTTTGATTTCTGCTGGTCCGTCTGCGCGCTGGAGCATCTTGGCTCCATCCAGCAGGGGCTGGATTTCATCGAGGCCTCGCTGCGCACGTTGCGGCCGGGCGGCACGGCGGTGCATACGACGGAGTTCAACATCAATCCCGAAGGCCCGACGATCGACAACTGGATGACGGTACTGTTCCAGAGGAAACATATTGAAGATCTGGTGCAGAAACTCGAAAGCCAGGGCCACACGGTCGCCCCCCTCGATTTCAGTGCAGGCAGCCAGCCCATGGACCAGTTCATCGACATCCCACCATGGAATGACGACCTGCTTGGCCCGGTGATGGGGCAACTGGACATGCGCCGCAACGCGAACCACCTGAAACTGTCGGTCGATGGCTTTGTCGTGACATGTTTCGCAATCACCATCACCAAGGGCGGTGGCTGACGTCGCAACATCATGTGGCGGCATGGATGACTGCATATGCCGTCACACGTTATTCAGCGCGATGAAGAATAGAGAAGTTTTCAGGCGCTGAATTCTTGGTCCTTTTGCCACCAGACTCGATGCGCAACCTGCCCCGGTCGTCAACCATCGGGCATGGACGAAAGGTGCAAACCGCGCGAATCCGGTATTTTGTGCAGGTTTTATCGGAGCCTGGCATGCAGGATGGCGGCATCCGTCAGCATCGATACCCCCGCCCTTTTGACGATACCCCCACGGATACCCCCATAAGCTGCATCATTCGGTGACTGCCCATGTCATCGCATGTCCAAAGTTATGCGACGAAAACGGCGGTTTTTCGGGGGATATGTCAACCACGGTCCTTCCCTGTCATGGAAGGATTGGAGGTCCGGGCGGGAATCGAACCCACATTCACGGATTTGCAGTCCGCTGCATCACCACTCTGCCACCGGACCTGACCGGGACAAGCGCTATATCCACTCAATCGCGCTGCAGGTCAAGCCGTTGTGTGCGACCAACCTGCTAGGCAGACATGAAAACCGGGAATAGAACGGAACGTGCGGGAAACAACAATCAAGCACCCGTCGCGATTGCACGGAACGTCGTCCCGCCCGGGCGGGAGCCGATGGAAGGGAAGGTCATGAAGCAGCCAGTTATCGAATATCCCCCCCTTGATTACGAGGCGGCGCGCCAGCGCATGGTCGATGCGCAGATCCGCCCCGCACAGGTGAACGACCCGCGCATCATCGCCGCGATGCGCCGCGTGCCGCGCGAACTGGCCGTTCCCGAATCCATGCGGGAATTCGCATATGCGGACCAGTCCCTGCCCCTGCCGGACGGGCGGGTACTGACGGAACCGCGCGTGGCTGCACGCATGCTGCAGGTCGCCGCCCCGCAGGAAGGCGAGCGTGTACTGGTGGTGGCCGCCGGGACGGGCTACCTCGTGACGCTGGCCTCAGCGATGCAGGAAGGACTGCGGATTGACGCACTGGAATCCGACGCACCCCTTGCGGCCATCGGACGGTCCCTGTGCCAGACCTTCGCGCCGGAGGTCACATGGCATGCAGGCCCCCTGTCGGCGGGCGTGCCGGGCAATGCGCCTTATGACCTGATCCTGATCGACGGGGCGGTCCGCACCATCCCGCCCGCCCTTGTCGCGCAATGCGCGCCCGACGGCCGCATCGTCGCCCCGATCTGGCCGGTGGATGGCGTGCCGTCGGTCTGCATCGTCCAACCCACGGCGGACGGCACCGCCACGCGCGCGATATTCGATGCAAATGTGCCCCTGCTGCCGGAACTCGCCCCTGCGCCGGCCTTCTCGTTCGATGCCTATGCCTGAAACGGCGGCACGCCCCGCATCGCGCACGTGCCGGGGGCGGTTAACCTGAGCGCAATATCCCCGCGATAGTGTCAGCCCCGCAGGCAGTTACGCCTGCGCCATGGGCCGGACGCTGGGGATATTACATGAAGGGATACTGGGTCGCTGGAATCGGGTTTGCCGCCAGCCTGCATGCGGGTACGGCACTGGCACGCAGGCCGCCGCCCGCGCCGGAAGCCCCCGTCACGGTTCCCCATACCCTGCAGGAGGCACTGGCCGCCGCGTATCTGAGCAATCCGGTCCTGCGCAAGGAGCGCGCCACCCTGCGCGCGACCGACGAACAGGTACCCGCGGCCCTTGGCGGATGGCGGCCGACCATCACCGGCACCGCCAACATGAGCTATTACAGCGGCAGCATGCTGATGGCCCCCGAAGGCGGCGGAAACGGATATGCCCGACGCTATGACCTGCCCGGCTATGGCGCGGGCGTGAACATCAGCGAACCGATCTATACCGGCGGGCGCACCACGGCCTCTACCCACCGTGCCGTGCATGACGTGATGGCGGAACGCGCGCGCCTGATCCTGACCGAGCAGCAGGTCTTCACCGATGTCGTCAACGCCTATGTCGGCGTGATCGAGGACCAGCAGATCCTCCAGATCGATATCAATAACGAGAAATTGTACCAAGAACAGCTCCACACCACGGAACTGCGTGCCCACGGGGGCGAGATCACGCATACCGACGTGGCCCAGGCACAGGCCGCGCTGTCGGCCGCGCGCGCCACGCGCCAGCAGGCCGAAGGCACGCTGGAGGCGGCGCGCGCGACCTACCTGCAGGTGGTCGGCACGGAAGCCCCGGACAACCTGCAGCCGCCACAGCCGCTTGTCCTGCCGGTGCAGTCGGAACAGGACGCCACGGCGCGCGCGGTGGAAAACAACCCCAGCGTCATCGCCGCCCTGTTTGACGAGGCCGCGCGCAAGGACGCGGTGGGCGTCGCCTTTGCGGCGCTGCTGCCCTCCATCAGCGCGCAGGCCAGCTACGCCCATGACATCAACCAGGAGGAAGGGCGCTCCAACTACGACAACAAGATGGCGCTCGTCTCCGCTTCGGTCCCGATTTATCAGGGCGGCAGCGAATACGCCGCCGTGCGCGCCGCCAAGCAGCAGGTCGCGCAGGCCCATCGCGCCGTGGAGGCCCAGCGCCGCAGCGCCATACAGCTTGCGCAGGCCAGTTGGCAGCGCATCCTTGCGAACCGTGCGGCCATCACCAGCAACCGCGAGGCGATTTCGGCCAACATCTCCGCCCTTGCCGGGGTGGAACGGCAGGCGATCGTCGGCACCGGCACGACCCTTGCCGTCCTGCAGCAGCAGGAAACCCTGCTGCAGGCACAGGTCGCCCTGGTCATGAGCCTCGGCAGCCTCGTGCAGGCGTCCTATCAGGAGGTCGCGGCGATCGGACGGCTGACGGCGCGTGACCTGAACCTTGATGTGCCGCTCTATAATGAAAAGGCGTATTACAAGGCCGTGCATGACCGGCTGTGGGGCATCAGTGACTATGCCCTCAAGGAGCCGGGACGCTGAGCGCGGGGTCGTCTTTACTCCGGACACGCAATGTTCTTCGAAGCTTTTTGAAAAAAGCTTCACCAAAAACTTCCGGTACCCTGCGAAGTCGTGCAGAGGCTGACTTTTCCCTTTCCCGAAGTCATGGTTTCCAAAGGGCGATGCCCTTTGGCGGGTTTCAGGGCAGAGCCCTGAGCCTCTCCCAAACAACCCGCGCATCTTGCGCCGTTTCTTTCGTGGCGGATTGGGGTATATCTGCGTGCGGCGGACATGTCGTGCGCCCTGCGTCTGATTTAGGTGGATCTGGTTTTTAGCAATGCTCGATAAGTCTTTCTCCCCCGGCGAGACGGAAACCTCCCTTTACGCATTGTGGGAGGGATGCGGAGCATTCGCCGCCGATCCCAGCAGTCCGCACCGCCCCTATACCATCATGATCCCGCCGCCGAACGTCACCGGCACGCTGCATGTCGGCCACGCCCTGACGATGACGTTGCAGGACACGCTGATCCGCTGGCGGCGCATGCAGGGGCGTGATGTCCTGTGGCAGCCCGGGACCGACCATGCGGGCATCGCGACGCAGCTTGTGGTCGAACGGATGCTGCAGAAGGAAGGCACGTCGCGGCAGGAACTGGGCCGCGAAGCGTTCGAGAAGCGCGTGTGGGAATGGAAGGCGCAGTCCGGTGGCGGCATCACGACGCAGTTGCGTCGCCTCGGCTCCTCCCTCGACTGGCCGCGTGAGCGCTTCACGATGGATGAGGGCCTGTCGAAGGCCGTGCGTGAAGTCTTCGTCACCCTGTATCGCGAGGGGCTGATCTATCGCGACCGGCGCCTCGTCAACTGGGACCCGGCGTTCCGCTCCGCCATTTCCGACCTTGAGGTCGATAACAAGGAAATGCGCGGCAGCCTGTGGTACATCCGCTACCCGGTGGAGGGACAGCCCGGCCGCACCATCACGGTGGCGACCACGCGGCCCGAAACCATGCTGGGCGACATGGCGGTGGCGGTCCACCCCGATGACGAACGCTATGCCGACCTTGTGGGGCAGTCGGTCATCCTGCCACTGACGGGACGGCGCATCCGCATCGTCGCGGACGAACATTCCGACCCTGAAAAAGGCAGCGGTGCGGTCAAGATCACGCCTGCCCATGACTTCAACGATTTCGAGGTCGGACGTCGCCACAACCTCGACATGCCCAGCGTGCTCGACGCCGATGCCCGCATCACGCTGGAGGAGATCGAGGACGAACTGCGCGCCGAGGACGGCATCGCCGACCCCGCCTTTGTCCGCACATTGCAGGGCATGCCGCGTGACGAGGCGCGCAAGGCGATCGTGGCCGAGCTTGAACGGCTGGAATGGCTGGAGAAGATCGAGGCGCACACCAACCAGGTCCCCCATGCCGAACGCAGCGGCGCGGTGGTCGAACCCCGCCTGACGACGCAGTGGTACTGCGATGCCGCCACCCTCGCCGCCCCCGCGATCGAGGCGGTGGAGACGGGACGTGTCGAATTCGTGCCGCGCCAGTGGGAAAACACCTTCTTTGCATGGATGCGCGACATCCAGCCCTGGTGCATCAGCCGCCAGCTCTGGTGGGGGCATCGCATCCCGGCATGGTACGGCCCGGACGGGCATGTATTCGTCGCCCATGACGAGGCCGATGCCCAAACGCAGGCCCGCGCGCATTACGGCCATGACGAGGCCCTGACCCGGGACGAGGACGTGCTGGATACGTGGTTCTCCTCCGCGCTGTGGCCGTTCTCTACCCTTGGCTGGCCGGAGCAGACGCCGGAACTTGCGCGTTATTACCCCACCGATGTGCTGGTCACGGGGTTTGACATCATCTTCTTCTGGGTTGCGCGGATGATGATGATGGGCCTGCACTTCATGAAGGACGTGCCGTTCCGCAAGGTGTTCATCCACGGGCTGGTCCGTGACGAACGCGGACAGAAGATGTCCAAGAGCAAGGGCAACGGCATCGACCCGCTGGAGATGATCGACACCTATGGCGCGGACGCCATGCGCTTTACGATCTGCGCGCTGACGGGGCTGGGCCGCGATGTGAAGCTGGGCCGCAGGAAGGTGGAGGAATACCGCTCCTTTACCACCAAGCTGTGGAATGCCGCGCGTTTTTGCGAAATGAACCGTGTCGCCCCGGTGGCGGGCTTCGATCCCGCCACTGTGAAGTCCCCGCTGGGCCGCTGGCTGCTGGCCGAGGCCGGGCGCGCAATCACGGATGCCACGGCGGCGCTGGAGGCCTTCCGTTTCGATGAATACGCGGCCACCTGCTACCGCTTCGTGTGGAACTGCTTCTGCGACTGGTTCCTTGAATTCGCCAAGCCGGTCTTCAACGCCGAAGGGGACACACCCGAAGCCGCCGAAACCCGTGCGGTCACGGCACATGTGCTGGGCCTGATCCTGCGCCTGCTGCAACCGGTGATGCCGTTCATCACCGATGAGTTGTGGCACCGCTTCGGCTATGGCGCGCAGGGCAGCCTGATGCAGGCGGCATGGCCCGTGCCCGACACCGTGACCGATGCCGCGCAGGCCGGGGCGGAGATGGAATGGCTGATCCGCTTCATCACCGAAATCCGCACCGTGCGGGCGGAAATGAACGTGCCGCCGTCACGCCTTGCCCCCGTCCTGCTGCGCGATGCATCGGCGCAGACACTGGCGCGCGCGGAAAAATGGTCCGAGGCCATCGGCCGCATGGCCCGCGTGTCCGAAGTCCTGCCGCTGGAAGGGGACATGCCGCAGGGTGCTGCGCAGTTGGTGGTGGATGAGGCCACGCTGGTCCTGCCGCTTGCAGGGATCATCGACATCGCGCAGGAACGCCAGCGCCTGGAGAAGGAATGTGGCAAGGTCGATGGGGAAATCGCCAAGGTCGAGCGCAAGCTGGGCAATGCCGATTTCGTCGCCCGCGCCAAGCCCGAGGTGGTGGAGGAAAACCGCGAACGCCTGGCCGCGTTCCGTGCGGAGCGCATCCGCCTTGATGCCGCGCTGGCGCGTATTTCCTGATCGTGCCGCCGCCATCACTGGCGGCGGGCCTTCATCCTGACAAACTGTTGAAAAACAATCGTTTGGTAAAAAAGTAAAAGTTTTCGGGTGCCGTCTTCTGATCGAAAAAGGCGGCGTTCCTCGAAGCTTTCTGAAAAAAAGCTTCACCAAGAACTTTTATCAGTTTCAGGCAGGCAGGGAGCCTCCCATGACACAGCACAAGACAGAGACAGCCGTTCTGGCCGGTGGATGCTTCTGGTGTATCGAAGCGCCCCTGCGTGACATACGCGGCGTCCTTTCGATCGAACCCGGCTATGCCGGCGGGCAGACGCCTGACCCGACCTATGAGGCAGTCTGCACCGGAAAGACAGGCCATGCGGAGGTCGTGCGAATCGAATTCGATCCCGCCATCCTGTCCTATCGCGACCTGCTGGGCATGTTTTTCGTCCTGCATGACCCGACAACCCTGAACCGGCAGGGCAATGATGTCGGCACGCAGTACCGTTCGGCCATTTTCACCCTGTCACCGGAACAGGACCGGATCGCCCATGAGGTGTGCGACGGACTGACGGCCGCCCATGTCTGGCCCGACCCGATCGTGACGCAGATCGTGCCGCTGGATCATTTCTATCCTGCCGAAACCTATCACCAGGACTATTTCGCCAAAAATCCGGGCAATCCGTACTGCGCCGCAGTCATCCCGCCCAAGATCGCAAAGATCCGCAAACTGTTCCGTGATCGCCTGACAACAGCCTGATCGCAACATCCTCCATCCCGCCGGATCTTGGGATGGAGGATGCAACCGGACATATCAGGGCTTCGGGTCGAACCCGTCCATCAGCCCATCAAAAAATGACCTCAGCCCCAGTCGCGGGGACTGCGCCTGTTCAATGGCAACCCCGTTGACCCCGTCCTCCGGGTATTTGGGCAGGGTGGGAATGGCCGCGTTCAGTTCCCGCCACAATGCCGCAAGCTTCTGGTGCTCCGCCTCGTGCGAGGCCGCGATATCCTGCACCAGTTTCATGCATGCGACGGCCTGCGGGTCCTTGTTCTTTACCCCATCCTTCAGCACGGTGGCGATCTCCAGCACGTCACTGGAACTCTGGTCCATCTGCGCGGACAGGGCGGAATAGGCATCTAGGATCGGTTTGAGATTCATCGGGTCTTCTCCCTCGGGTTTCACTGACATTTCTATCGTTTCCGCACCAACTGCGCACCATGCAGCGGACCGCAATTTCCCTCCCGTTCCCTGTTCCCTGTTCCCTGCCACGACACCATGAAACCATGCAGGTCCGCACATAAAGATCCGGTGCGCGGCCTGCTCCATGCTTCGTGCACAACCCCACGGAACCACCGGAAGTTGCCCCGGACCGCGTACAGGCTTCCCCCTATATCACCACAAGAATTATGTAATGTGCGATAAAAACAAAGCCCCGATCATGCCTCTCCCCTGCCCCACAGGCCCACGGACAAAAAAAGGGCGGCGGGATCATACGTCCCGCCGCCCCTGCCCTGTCCCGTCACGCGCCTCAGGCGACGCGTACGGGCACGATATCCGTGGATCCTAGCGATAGGCCTCGGCAAATGCCGCTGCAGCGCCAAGCAGCCCCGGCTGGGGATAGGTAATCAGCTTGACCGGCATCGCGGCCATCAGGCTTTCGAACCGTCCCTTGGCGACAAATCGCTCCGCAAAGCCGGACGCGCCGAGATGCTTGGCCAGACGCAGCCCCAGCCCACCGGCGATCACCACGCTGCCACCGCCCTGCGCCAGCGCCAGGTCGCCCGCAACCGTGCCCAGCGACAGGCAGAACCGCTCCAGCGCGGCGCCTGCCACGTGGTCGCTGCCATCAAGCGCCATGGTCCACAGCGTCTTGTCATCACGGGTACGCACCGGCAGGTTGCCGATCTCGGCAATGGCCTCATAGAGGTTGGCAAGGCCCGGCCCCGACACCACGCGCTCGACCGACACCCGGCGATAGCGCAGCCGCAGCAGTTGCAGGATACGGTCCTCGAACTGGTCGAGGGGGGAGAAATCAATATGCCCGCCCTCGGTCTCGCACACGAAATACCCGCCCTTGCGCCGCACGACATAGGCAGAACCCAGACCCGTGCCGGGACCGACAATCGTGATGATCCCTTCCTTGGGCAGCGGCATGTCCGGGCCACAGACATGCTGGAGGCTTTCTTCACCCACCTGTGCGACCGCATGGGCGACAGCGCCGAAATCATTGACCAGCACATGCTCGTCAATGCCCAGCTTGGCCCCCAGTTGCGCGGGCTGGATGACCCACGGGTTGTTCGTCAGCTTCAGGATATCGCCCTTGATCGGGCATGCGACCGCAATGCCCGCCGCACGCGGCAGGGGCTTGCCCACCACGCGGCCAAATGCCTCCCACGCCAGTTGCAGGCTGGCATGTTCGGCGCATTTCAGGGTCGTGGCCTCGCCCAGGCTGACGACACGGCCGCCCTCCACCTGCGCCAGTGCGAAACGGGCATGGGTTCCCCCGATATCGACGGCTACAATTTCTTTCATGTGGGATTATTCTCCGCAGTCAGCAGGCAATCTTCTTTCGGGGGTGCGGGCCCGTTGCACGCCATGAAACGTCGCAAGTCCCGTCCCCGTCAAATCAGATCCTCTAAAATAGTGATGGGTTGTCTCCCCAGCTAAGGCAGGGAGATGACGAATGACATTGATAAAAGTCACGTTATCCCATCAATTCCGACATCGGATCGCAGGAATATTATTTTTTCTGTCCGTCCTGCGGTGCCTGCCCGCGCGGCACCTGGCCTGCCTTCAGCCGTGACAGGATCCACCGCTTCAGCGGCCATGGCACGATGACGTCCACAAAGCGCAGGATGGAAAACAGGAACGGGAACACCAGATGCGCCTGCCCGCGATCGACCGCATGGGCGATCTGCCGCGCGGCGGAGGCCGGGGTCTGCAGGAACGGCTTGAAGCCCACCACGCGGCGGCTCATTGCCGTATCGACAAAGCCGGGGGAAACCAGCGTGACCCCCACCCCATGCGGCGCCAGCGCCATGTGCAGCGATTCCGAAAACCGCTTCAGCCCGGCCTTGGACCCGGAATAGGCGGCGGCGAACGGTATGGCGTGAAAGGCCGCGACCGAGCCGATCAGCACGATATGCCCGTGTCCACGCCGGACCATGGCCTCTGCCGCGGCGGCGGCCATGGCCGACGGGGTGGCGTAATTGACCAGCCCGAGTTCCAGCACCATCTCCGCCTTTTCGGTCACGTCGTCGGCGGTCTTCATGTCGCCAAGCCCTGCGGCAAGGATGGCAAGGTCGATGGGGGTGGCGGCGTCATCCTCGCGGTAGGCCGCGATGGCGGCATGCCCGTCCTGCAGGTCAAGCGCGCGCGTCGTGACATTGACCCCGCAACCGCGGCAGTCGCGTGCGATGGCCTCCAGCCGGCCCGCATCACGCCCCCAGAGCAGGAGATTGCGCCCCTTCCGGGCATAAAGCCGCGCCAGTTCCGCGCCGATCCCCCCCGATGCACCGGTAATCAGCACCCGTCCATGGGCCCCGTTCATGGTCTGGCTGGGCTGTGCTTCCATTGTCTGTCTTCCTTTCCACCACCATTTTGTGCCATCAGCACAACGAACGGGTTATTCAACCTTTCTACACCACTCGCGGGTATCTCCGCCACGCCGTGCCCCGCCGCGCGGCACTGGCTGATGCGCGCACAGTCAGGAAGCTGCGGACAGGTCATGAACGAAGCCGACCAACTTGTCATTATTCCCGTTTCCGGTTTTCGTCAGATGACCACCTTCATCCAGTTGCCGCGCCTGCTTTATGCAGGGCTACCGGGATATGTGGCCCCGCTCGACATGGTGCAGCGCGACCTGCTGCTGCCCACCCGCAACCCGTTCTTCCGCCGTGGGCAGGCGCAGTATTTCCTTGCCATGCGCAACGGGCAGGCCGTGGGCCGCATTTCCGCGCAGATTGACCCCGTCGCCATTGCCCATATCGGTGAGAAGGTCGGCTTCTTCGGCGCGCTGGACGCGGTGGACGACCTCAGCGTCGTTTCCGCGCTGATCGACGCGGCGGCGATGTGGCTGCGTGAACGCGGGATGAAGGTCATGCGCGGCCCGCAGACCCCCAACAGCAATGGGGAGTTCGGGATGATGATCGAGGGGCAGCACGAACTGCCCATGGTCGCCATGCCGTGGCATCCGCACTGGCTGCCGGGCATGATGGCGGCATGCGGGATGGTCGGGCAGGAAGACCTCCTTGCCTATCGCATCTTCACCGGCCCCGATGCGGAGGAAGCGCACCTTGTCCCCTCCAGCCTCAGGATGGGCGAAGGGCGACTGGGCAGCATCACCACGCGCGGGCTGGACATGAGCAGGCTGCATGAGGAAGGGGAAACCCTGCGCCAGCTTTACAACGATGCATGGCGCAACAACTGGGGCTCCCTGCCGCTGACCCGTGACGAGATGAACGGCATGATCAGCGAGCTTCGTCCCCTGCTCAAACCCGAGCATTACGTCCTGATCGAGCAGGACAGCCAGCCCGTGGCCTTCGCGCTGGTGGTGCCCAATGTGTATGACATTTCCGCCGACCTTGGCGGCGCGCCGTCGCCCGTGGGGTGGCTGAAACTGGGCAAGCGGCTGTTGCGGCATGAATTCCATTCCGCCCGCGTCATCCTGCTTGGCGTCAGTTCCCGGCTGGAGGGAACGGCGCTTGGTGCGATCATGCCCGCGCTTGCGATCTCCGAACTCATGAAACGCGGGCGCAGCCTGCCCTACCGGACGGTGGAGCTTGGCTGGGTGCTGGAAAGCAACCTGCCGATCCGCCGCCTGATCGAACGGATCGCGCCACAGCCCTACAAGCGCTATCGCGTGTATGACCGCGCCCTGACCGACGACGACCTGTAAGCCACGGGGGGGCACCCTGTTTCTTGGGTGCCGGGCTGTGTGGGAGCTGCCGTTTTTCATTGGGATGAGGCTTTTTGAAGCTTTTTGAAAAAAGCTTCACCAAAAACTTTTATAACCTTCAGTATATTACTGAAAATATCATCCCAAAAAAGAACCCTGCCGCCCCCTACAGATGGCTCCATCCCGTGCGCGCGACCTTCACCGCAGCACCCTGCGCATCACGCAGCCGCACGCCAGCACCCCCTGCAGGATCGACGAAACGCCCGATGCGCGTCATGCGCACCCCGTGATGGCGACCGCGCGCCAGCAGCGCCTGTTCATGCTCCGGCGGCACCGCAAGCAGCAGTTCGTAATCATCCCCACCCGTCAGGCAGGTTTCACGCCATTGCGGTCCCGCCGCCCGCGCGGCATCGGACAGGGGCACGCGATCGACCTCAATCACCACCCCCACCCCGCTCTCGCGCGCCAGATGGCCCGCATCCTGCACCAGCCCGTCGGAGATATCCATCGCGGCGGAGGCGATCCCGTGCAGTCCCAGCCCAAGGCGCGGGCATGGCAGGCGATAACGCGTGGCAAGGACATGGCCCGGATCCGGCACCTGCCCACGCAGCGCCAGAAGCCCAAGCGCACCATCCCCGATCGTGCCCGTCACCCACAGCCCATCGCCCACACGCGCCGTCGTACGGCGCAGCGCGCACCCGGGGGCCACATGCCCCACGATCGTCAGGGACAGCACCAGCGGCCCCGTGGTGGATGTCGTATCCCCACCCAGCAGGCCCAGCCCATACGTCTCCTGATCGGCATGCAGGCCGGCAGCAAAGGAGGTAAACCAGCCCTCCGCAACATGGCGGGGACGCGCCACCGTCAGCAGATAGCCCAGCGGCGTCGCATCCATGGCGGCAAGGTCCGACAGGTTGCAGCGCAGCAGCTTGCGCCCCACCGTATCGGCGGGGTCATCGGGCAGGAAATGCACGCCCTCGACCATCGCATCGACCGCCATCACCATCTGCCGCCCCGCAGGCGGGGTCAGGACGGCGGCGTCGTCACGCAGGTCCAGCGCCCCCTCCCCCGCCAGCGGGCGGAATATGCGGCCGATGAAGCCGAATTCCGCAGGCAGGGCGTCAGTTTCGCCTGATGGGTGGGGGGTGGACATACCGTTCTCTCCAACCGGTCCCTGCGACATCCCGCGCGGGGTCAGGGGACCGAAGGTTCACCATCGGCCGCCGGAGTCGCAGGGGCAGCTTCGCCGCCCGCGATACGACGTGACATCGCATCGAGAACGCCGTTGAGCATGCGCGGTTCATCGCCGGAGAAGAAACCGTGTGCGACATCCATGTATTCATTGATGATCACGCGGCTTGGGGCCGGATCCTGCGCGGTCAGTTCCCCACCCGCCGCACGCAGCAGCGCACGCAGCACGGGATCAAGCCGTTCCATCGGCCAGGAGGACGGCAGGACATCGACCACCATCGCGTCGATCTCCTTCTGCCGGGCCACGCTGCCACGCACGATGGCGGTGAACAGGCGCACATCGGCGTCAGGCACCAGCCCTTCGGCATAACCGGACGAGGCCTTGCCGGTCGCAAGGCGATGGCGGGTGAACTGCGACACCACGGCTTCGGCATTATCGCCCGCCTGCTCGATCTGGAACAGGGCCTGCACCGCGCCCACGCGCGATGCCGTGCGTGAACGGTTTCTGCCGCCGCGGGGTGTCTCGCCCGAAGGGGTGTCACCGGGGGCACCTGTCTGTGTCATCTCAACTGTCTCCTGCTGTCGGGCGTCGTGCGCAATGCAGGGCTTCATCGCCTCTTTGGCGCATGGGGTCCATAGGCTTTTGCCGTCATTTGTCCTCCACGGGCGGGTTCTCCCCGTCCTGAGGGGCCGCATCCGCCGCGACCGAGGTGGAGATCGTCTCCAGTATCGCAGCGAAATCCTTGGTTTCCCTGAAATCCCAGTGCACGCTGGCAAAGCGGATATAGGCGACCGAATCGACTTCCCGCAAAGTTTCCATGACCCGCCGCCCGATATCGACCGACTTGATATCAGGCTCGCCCGCCGCCTCAAGGTGACGGACCAGTCCGTTGACGATGCGTTCGATACGTTCCTCGTCCACCGGGCGCTTGCGCAGCGCGATGCGCACGGACCGCGCCAGCTTGTCGCGTTCGAACGGCACGCGCCGGCCGTCCGCCTTGACCACGATCAGGTCACGCAACTGGATGCGCTCGATCGTCGTGAAACGCTGCCCGCATGACGCGCAGATGCGACGCCTGCGGATCGCGGCCCCGTCCTCGTGCGGGCGGCTGTCCTTGACCTGGGTATCTTCATGTCCACAAAATGGGCAACGCATGGCAACCACTCGATTCAGGCGGGAATGCTGCGGGCCATGGGACCCCACAATCCCGCATCTTCACATTTCATTAGCAGAAAAACATGTCCTTCGCAGGACCGGCATCAGGGGAACACGGCGTGGGACAGGCGTCAGGCCGTCGGTGTCGTGGACAGGACCTGCAGCACCGCATCGCCATAGCGTTCCAGCTTGGACGACCCCACCCCCTTTATGGTGCCAAGTTCATGCAGCGTGGTGGGATGTTCCTGCGCGATGTCATGGAGCACCGCGTCGTGGAAGATCACATAGGGCGGGATTTCCTGCTCCCGCGCCTCCCCCAGCCGCCATGCCTTGAGCGCGCGGTACACCGCCGCCACGTCGGGCGGCAGCGTATCGGGATCGAACCGGCCGCTGCCTCCACGCTTTTCCCCCGCCGCCGCGCGCAGGTCCTCGGTCGCGTCCTCCCGCAGGGAGACGACCTCCTCCCCCCGCAGGATGGGACGCGCGCGCGCCTCGTCAAGGGAGAGGGCATTATATTCGCCGCTGACACGGATGGCGCCACGCGCGATCAGTTGCCGGATCACGCCGCGCCAGAACGCCTCCGGCCGGTCCTTGCCAATGCCATAGACACTCAGCCGGTCATGGCCATGGCGCGCGGCCATGTCGGACGCCTTGCCGCGCAGGACGGTGGCCACATGCACCGCGCCAAAACGCTGCCCCGTGCGATAGATGGCCGAAAGCACCTTCTGCGCCGCCACCGTGCCGTCGAACGTGACCGCCGGGTTGCGGCAGTTGTCGCAATGCCCGCAGGGCTGTTCCAGCCGTTCGCCAAAGCATGCCAGCAGCGCCTCCGTCCGGCATCCCGTCGTCTCCGCCAGCGCGATCATCGCCTCCAGCCGTGCGCTCATAATGCGGCGCTGGGCCTCGGGTGCATTGGACTGCTCCAGCCAGTAGCGGGCGCGGGCGATGTCGTCGCCACCATACAGCAGCACCGTCTCCGCCGGTTCGCCGTCGCGTCCCGCACGCCCGATCTGCTGGTAATACCCCTCGGGCGAGGAGGGCATGTCCAGATGCACCACCGTGCGCACGTCGGGACGGTCGATCCCCATGCCGAACGCGATGGTCGCCACGATGACCACCGCCTCGCCCGAGCGGAAGCGCATCAGGGCGGCGCGCTTTTCCACCGGCGACAGACCCGCATGAAACGCCAGCGCGACATAGCCGCGATCGCACAGGGATTTCGCAATCCGCTCCGTCTTGTTGCGGCTGCCGCAATAGACGATCCCCGCCTCCCCCTTGTGACGGTCGAGGATGCTGACAAGCTGGCGCATCTCCGACGTCTTGGGACGCACCACGACGTCAAGGTTGGGGCGATGGAAGCTGGCCTTCAGCACCGTGGCGTCGGGCATCGCCAGTGCTTCGAGGATGTCGCTCTGCGTGCGCGGGTCCGCCGTCGCGGTCAGCGCGATGCGCGGCACGCCGGGGAAATGGTCCGGCAGGGTGGCAAGCGCGCGGTATTCGGGACGGAATTCATGCCCCCACGCGGAAATGCAGTGGGCCTCGTCAATCGCGATGACCGACAGCGTCAGCCGTGAGAGGCGTTCAAGCATGCCCGGCGACAGAAGACGCTCTGGCGAGACATAGAGGATGTCCAGACGCCCCGCCGCAAGGTCGGAGCGCACGCGCGTCGCGTCATCGGCCTCCTGCTCGGAATGCAGGGCGCCCGCATTGACGCCAAGCTGCCGCAGGGCCGCGACCTGATCATCCATCAGCGCGATCAGCGGGGAGATGACAAGCCCGGTGCCCGGACGGCTGAGGGCCGGCACCTGATAACAGACGCTCTTTCCCCCGCCCGTCGGCATCAGGACAAGGCAGTCCTGCCCGGCCATGACCTGATCCACCGCCTGCTGCTGCAGGCCGCGGAAATCAGGGAAGCCGAAGACACGCGACAATATGCCGCGCGGGGATGTGTCGATATCCGCCGCCATCGTCACACACCCGTCACGGCCGCAGGGGTCCACGCCATGCGCAAACGCGTCCCGTCGGGGATCAGTTGCGGGTGACCTCGATCTCGACCCGGCGGGAGGCAAGGGCGCCGTCCTCGTTGTTCACGGGACCACGGGGCTGCTGGCGGATGCGGCTGGCGTCCACGCCATCGACGACAAGCTGGCGGCCCACGATCTTGGCGCGGTCGATGGCAAGCAGTTCGTCAGCGGACAGGTCCTTGGACGCGGCGGCGTAGCCTTCGACGCGAACGGTGCCGTGACCGGCCAGCGCGCGCTGCGCCGCCTGCGAGATGACCGTCTGGGCGGGGGTATCAAGCTGGGTGGAGTTCTGGGTGAAGAAAACAACGAACTTCGCGGGATGTCCCCCCGCGCAACCCGTCAGCAGACCAAGACCCAGAAGGAGAGACAGGCGACGCATGATGGACCACTCCATGATAAAAATATATTTACACGGGATCGTCGCGGCCGCGTTCCCTTGTTGTTACGCGGGTGCGATGTGACCCCTAATTTCCGCTACTTCGTGCCCGCTGAGTGCCCCTGCGTCAATCCTTTCCGGCCGCAGGGCGCCCATTACCGCGTCACCGCGACGGCCTGACCGCCCGAAATACGCCATATTTGATCCAGTTGCTCCACCCCCGTCAGGCGATGGGCGATCAGGATGACGGTACGCCCCTGCGTCACTTCGTTCAGGGTGCGCAGGAAATCCTGCTCCGTCGCGGCATCCAGTCCGGTGGCGGGTTCGTCAAGGATCAGGATCGGCGCCTGCGACAGCAGCGTCCGCGCCAGCGCGATGCGCCGCCCCTGCCCGCCGGAAACACGCGCGCCCCCTTCGCCCAGCCATGTATCGAGGCCTTCGGGCATGTCGCGCACCAGGTCGCCCACGCGCGCACGGTCAAGCGCCACCCACAGGTCGTCTTCGGTCGCATCGGGCCGGCCAAGCAGCAGGTTGGCGCGAATCGTATCCTCGAACAGGTGCGTCGCCTGCGACAGCCACGCCATGCGCTGGCGCAGGGCATCATCGTCGATGGTGGCGATATCCACCCCGCCCAGCAGCACACGCCCCGCATCCGGGGCCACGACCTTCAGCAGCAGCGCCGCCAGCGTGGACTTGCCCGCGCCGGACGGCCCCAGAACGGCCACGCGGCTTCCGGCGGGGATCTGCAGCGACAGGCCATCGAACACCGGCACGCGGTCGCTGGACCAGCGGAAATGGATGTCCTCGAACCGGATGTCCGTGCCCGCGGGGGCCGGGGCCGTGCCCTGCGTCGTCGCGCCATGGGGGTTTTCATCCACCGCGACCACACGTTCGGCCGCCCGCGTCACGTTCCCCGCCAGCGCACCGGCGCGGGTCAGGCCGCCGATGCTTTCGAACGCCGCGACCGTCAGGAACAGCACGCCCGCCGCGGGCAGCGGGGCCAGCGGTCCCATGCCGCCGATGCCAAGTGCCGCCGCCAGCACCACGACCACCGCCACCTGCCCGCACAGGTACGATGCCATCCCCGCCAGCGCCAGCGCGCGTGACTGGCGCATCTGCGCACGGTACAGGGCATCATCGCGCGCCGTGACATGCGCCAGCATGCGCCCTTCGGCGCCAAAGGTACGGATTTCACGCAGGCCACTGACCATGTCCAGCACGCCAATGCGCAACTGCGCCGCCTGATGGTTGACCAGTCCCCCGTCGCGTCGCGCCAGCACGGCGGCGCAGGCGGGCATCACGAACGCGCCAAGCGCAAACAGGACCGCAATGGCGATGGCCAGCGGCGAATTGACCAGGTTGATGGCAATGAACAGGAACGGCAGCACCAGCAGGGCACCGGCCAGCGGCACGATGATGCGCAGGTACAGGCCGTCCAGCGTCTCCACATCCGAGACCAGCCGCGACAGCAGATCCCCCGCGCGCCGGAAGCCCAGCCCCGCCGCCGCACCGCGCGCCAGGTGACGGAAAAACCAGACGCGCACGTCCGCCAGCGCGCGGAACATCGCATCATGGGTGACCAGACGTTCCACATACCGCATGACGACGCGCGCAACACCCAGCACGCGCAGCGCCGCGACCGTGATCACGATGCCGCCCATCGCCATGCCCGCGACACGGATCCCCGCCTCACGCATCAGCAGCAGGCCACACAGCAACGCCAGCAGCGACAGGATGCACCCCGCCGTCAGCAATGGCGCACGCTGCCGCCAGATCGACAGGATCGTCAGGACAGGCCCCAGCACATGCGCCCGCTGTCCGGTATGGTGACGATGTTCCGTGCGCGAGCGCATCATGCCGCCGTTTCCCCTGAAATCACCTGTCCATGGTCAAGATCGACCCGCTGCCCCGTGAACATGCCCACCGCCGCGGAATGGCTGGCCAGGATCACGGTGCGCCCCTGCGCCAGCCTGCGCAGGCAGTCGAAGACGTCCGCCTCCGTCGCGGGATCGAGGTGCGACGTCGGTTCGTCAAGCAGCAGCAGCGGCGCATCCTTGAGGAAGGCGCGCGCAATCGCGATGCGCTGCGCCTGCCCGCCCGACAGGCCGAATCCCCCTTCGCCAATGCGGGTTTCCAGTCCCTGCGGCAGGCCATCGGCGAAACGATCGACCGCAGCCGCGCGGATCGCCGCCTGCACGGCGGCCTCATCCGCGTCGGGACGGGCAAAAAGGATGTTTTCACGCAAGCTGCCCGCGAACAGGACCGGCTTCTGCCCGATCCATGAAATCATCTCGCTCAGCGCCTGCGGCATGATCGTCGTGATGTCGGTGTCATTGAACAGCACACGCCCCTGCGCGGGCGTGATGAAGCCCAGCAGCATCTCCATGATGCTCGACTTGCCCGACCCCGACGGCCCGGCAAGGATCAGCGTCTGGCCCGCAGGCACGCTGAAGCTGACATCACGCAGGGTCGGGCCACGCGCCGCGTCCCATGTGAAATCGACATGCTCGAACCGCACGCCGACGCCATGACCGCCCGTGGCACCGGTGCCAAGGACCCTGTCCTCCGCCGTGCGGACCTGCGTCGCCGATGGCAGGGCCACCATGGCCGCCGCCGCACCCGAGGCATGGGCACGGTCCTGGTACGCCAGCGCCAGCCCCCGGAACGGCGCGAAGAATTCCGGCACCAGGAGCACCACGAACAGCGCGCGCACGGCGGTTTCCGTCATCTGCGCCGCCGGTGCCCCGGACTGGTGCAGCGCCATCAGCACGGCCCCGTTGCGCAGCGCGATCACCACCAGCGCCACCACCATGGCACAGTCGATGGAGGCCGAGGACAGGAACGCCACGCGCAGCACCTTCATCGTGCGCCGCCGCAGGTCATCGGCGGAGGCGGCCAGCCTGCGGGCCTCGTCCTCCGTCCGGCCGGCCAGCACGATGGTCGCGATCCCGCGCACGCGGTCAAGGAAACGCGCCTGAAGCCGCTGCATCGCAAGGAACTGGTTGCGGGAGGCGACGGCCGCGCCAATGCCGAAGATCGCCTGCCCGAACGGCACGGCAATCCCGCACAGCGCCATGACCAGCGCCGATCCCGGCTGCACGAAGGCCGCGATGACGCCAAGGATGAAGGGGGCGGCCATCCACAGGATGGATGCGGGGAGCCAGCGGGCGAAGAAACCGTCCAGTGCCTCGATCCGGTCCACCGCCAGCGCCGTCAGCGCGCCGCTGTGCTGCTGGCGCAGCAGGGCGGGGCCGCCGTGGAGGATGGATGACACGACCTCACCACGCAGCCGCCTGCGTGCCTGCATGCCCGCGCGCGCCGCCGCCATGTCCGAGAGCGCCTGGCACACGGCCCGCAGCAGCGCGAGGACCACCAGTCCCGCCAGCGACCATCGCGCAGGCGTGCCCGCATCGGACGGCAGCAGCACATGGCCAAGGACATTGGCCACGCACCACACCTGCCCCGCCCCCAGCATGCTGGAGATCAGGCCAAGGCACACGACGGGCATGGCCTGCCTGCGCCCCAGACGTGACTGCGCCCGCGTCCACGCCTTCATCACTGTCTTGTCATCACTCATGATCGCTCCCTATACCGAATGAACCGGATCAGGGACAGTCATCAGGCCCCGTGGGGGTGTAACGCTGGCATGGGGCAGCCATGCAATTTTTGCCCCTCAGATATCATCCTGATCGGGTTCGGGCTGCTGCAGGACGAACACCAGCACGTAGCGCGTGCCGTTTTCCTCGAACATCTGCAACTCCCCGCCCAACTGCCGGGCGAACCCGCGGATCAGTTGCAACCCGATGCCGCTGCGCTCCTCGCTCCCGCGGCGCACGCGCCCCGCCGCCATGCCCACGCCGTCATCGGCGATCCACAGGCAGGCGCGCATCTTGTCCACCTGCCGCAACCCGACCTCCAGCGTGCCGCGCGCGCCATCAGGGAAGGCGTATTTTATGGTATTACTGACCGCCTCGGTCACGATCAGGGCCAGCGGCACCGCCTGGTCGGGGACCATCAGCAGGTCCTCCACCTGGATGTCGAGCGTGATGCGCCCGTCATCCGCCTCCCCGATCGCATGCATGATCTGCCCGCACAGTTCGCGCACGAAGCTCTGCATGTTTAGGTTGTACAGCCCCCCCTCGGCATAGAGGTAGCGGTGCAGCGTCGCCAGCGCACGCACGCGGTCGCGGGCCTGAGCGAATTCCTCCCGCGCGGCAGGCTGCGTGATGCGCCCGGCCTGCAGGTTGAGCAGGGAGGCCACGATCTGCAGGTTGTTCTTGACCCGGTGGTGCATTTCCTTGAGCAGCAGTTCCTGCCGCACGGCCGCGCGTTCCAGCCTGCGTTCATGCCGCGCGAGCCTGCGCGTCGCCTTGCTGAAGGCATGCGCAAGCTGGCGCACCTCGAACGGCATGGCCCAGTTGGAGCGGACATCATACACGCCACCCAACTGCCACAGATTGACCGATGCCGTCAGCTTGCGCAGGGGGGAGACAATCAGCACGTCCGCGCTTTTCGACGCGCCCAGCAGGCCCGTCAGCAGCAGCAGCCCGCCACCGACCAGTGCTATGGCGAACATCAGCACGGCGTGGCGTTCATTGGCGTTGCGCCGCGTCACCGCCAGCACGAAGACGCCGCCTTCGACACGGCCAAGGGAGAATGCACCATCCGGCAGGGCGCCGCTCGCATGGTCATGGCCACCGCGCATGATCCGCCGCACCCGCTCCATCAGCATGGCGGACGGCATGCGGGGCCAGTCGCAGTCCCCGCACAGGGGCGCCGCGGCGGAGCCATCGGGACTGAGCAGCCAGATCGCAACGGGATTGTCGCGCTGCACGATATCCAGGCGCGGGTCGCCCGGACGCAGTTTCCCGTCATCCCACGACAGCGGCATGATGGCCGTCAGGAAACCGCTGCGGGCAAGGTGGCCGCTGCCATCGCCGATCATGGTGGCGACGGTCACGCGAAAGGCGACGGGAATCCCGTGGGAATCCGCGCCCCCGTTGATGGCGGAAACACGCACATCCCCCTGGAAGCGCGGCATGTCGTCAAGCACGAGGCGCCTGCGCCCCTCCGCCCTGCCGACCTGCGTCACGATGTTGCCCAGCGCATCGACCAGCGCGATCTGGTCGTAATGATGCCCCGTCAGGGACTGCGCCAGTTCCAGCATGCGCCGGATACCTTCGTCATCCAGCGCCATATGGCCGACGACACGCAGCATGCTGCCCAGGTCATCGACCTCATGGCGGATCTCGAGGTTGAGGCGCTCCAGCGTCAGGTCGGTGCGGAAGCCGGGGGCGGCAATCGTCTTGTCATAATTGCGCCAGGCCTGCACCGCACCGATCAGGGCGATCGGCATCGCCGCGAACAGGATGATGGCCATCATGCGCATCCGCACCGCATCGAACAGCCGACCGATACGGAGCAGGGTGCGCCAGGGCCTGCCCTCGCCATTCCGGGATGCGGAACGGCGGAACATGGTTTTCATCTATTTCTTGCGCTCGCGGTCGTTTTCTATCAATCGCAGCAGTTCGTCAGGTACCGGTTCGTTGGCGACATCATCGAACAATTGGTGCAGTCCCCGCTTCAACCACAGTTCGAATGCGTCATTCGACCCGTTTTTGCTTTTCTTATCTGGTTGCCTAGGAGGACAGTTCTCCTTTAACGGCATCTCATTTTCCCGAAGCTTATACTCATCTACCCACAAACTTCGGATAAGCATCGCAGTTGCAATCTATTTTCCGAAAGAAGTCGGGAGCAAACCAGTTCCCGCCCCTTTCCCGTGCCACATTTTGATCACAATTCAAAGCATCATTTTAAGAATTGGTTACGTTCCCGATCCCTTCATCAGCCCATCTGGGTGCGCGCGGCGTCACGCGTGGCGCCCCCTGCGCGCAGGCGGGCGACGACACCACGCAGGCGCACCGTCTCCGTGCTCTGCTCCTCGCCTTCGAGCCAGGTCTCAAGCTGGCGGCGGGCGCGAAAGACGCGGCTCTTGGCGGTCCCCACGGCGCAGCCACTGGCTTCGGCAAGTTCCTCGTAGCTCATGCCCTGCATGACGACCATCACCAGCGCCTCGCGCTGGTCGGCGGGCAGGCGGTCCATCGCGCTGGCGAGTTCCTTGACCGCGAGGCGTTCCTCATGCGCGCCGCTGCACGCCAGCGCGGAGGTGGGCACATCCTCGATATCGCCGGTCTCGCGCTTCTTGCGCAGGTCGGATATGAAACGGTTGCGCAGGATACGGTGCATCCATGCGGGGAAATTCGTTCCGGGGGTAAAGCTGTGCTGCGCCGAGAGCGCATTGCACACCGCGTCCTGCACAAGGTCATCGGCAGCGGCGCGGTTGCGTGTCAAGGACAGGGCCTGGACCCGCAGTCGGGGCAGGAGGGCAATCACCTGGTCGTGAAAGTCATTTGTCATTGTCGTGTCCCCTTTCATACACGTCCAATGGACGGGCCGGCGAAAGGGTTGCATATAAAATGTAACGAAACCGTGAGTTGCAGCACATTCCCGCAACGCCACGGCCTCAGTCCTGTCCCCCGGGGTCGGGCGGGGGCGTTCCGTCAGGCGCGCTGGCGACCATCGCCATGATCTGCGCGCGTGCGCGCGACACCCGCGCCTTGAGCGTGCCGACACTGACGCCGCAGACCTCCGCCGCCTCGGCATAGGTCATTTCCTGCACCCCGACGAGCAGCAGCGCCTCGCGCAGGCGGGGCGTCAGCCGCCAGATCACCTCGTCAAGGTCGCGCAGGTCGTCCCCCCTGCTGGCTGGCGCGTCGGCGCGGGCGAGGTCGGGGCTGGCGGCGTAATCGGACATCACGTCGCGTTCACGCCTGCGCCGGCGCGCGGTTTCATAAAAAAGGTTGCGTGCTATGGTATAGAGCCATGCACGCAGGTTCGTGCCCGGCTGGAACTGTTCCAGCGCGGCAAGCGCGCGCAGCACCGTTTCCTGCACCAGGTCATCGGCCGAGGAGACCTCCCCGGTCAAAAATCTGGCAAAGCCCCGCAATTGCGGCAAAAGAGACATGATCTCCTTGCGCAGTTGGGTTACGGTCTGCGAATTGGCTGACATGCTCTGGGTCAGTGTGTTTGACTCTCCGTGTTCCGGCAGCGCAGCCTAACGCCGTAATGGTTTACGGTGTAACAATTTCTTCGGGGAGATGAAGTCCACATGCCGCTTTCCCGGCGTCAAGATCTGCTCCGCGCCCTTCCCTATGCCAGACGCTATGCAAGGGCGCTGTCCGGCAGCCAGTCACGGGGGGATCTCCTCGTGGCCGAGAGTCTGCGTGAACTTATCGCCGTCGATGATCCCGCCATGCGTCCGCGCCTGCGCCTGTACCAGTGGATATCGCGTCACTACACCTCCTCCACCACGCCGCCCGCGTCGGGCGACCTGACGGTGCTCGACCGGCAGTTGCTGCTGCTGACCGCACTGGAGGAACTCAGCCTTGCGGATGCCGCGCGCGTGCTGGGACTGGACGAGGCGACGGCGCGCACGACACTGGAACATGCCTATGCGGGCCTGCGTTCGTGCGCGCAGACGAATGTCCTGATCATCGAGGACGAACCCATCATCGCGATGGATATCGAGGAACTGGTCCACAAATGCGGGCACAAGATCGCCGGTGTCGCCGCGACGGAAAAGGAAGCGATCGAGATCGCGACCCGCACGCGCCCGGGCCTGATCCTTGCCGACATCAACCTTGGCGCGGGGGGCGACGGCATGACGGCGGTGTCGCAGATCCTGCAGCAGCAGAACATTCCCGTGATCTTCGTCACCGCCTACCCCGAGCGCCTTCTGACGGGCGAGAGGATCGAACCCGCCTTTGTCATCACCAAGCCGTTTGAGCCACTGACACTGGCGATCGCGACCTACCAGGCGGTCAGCGGCGGCCTGCCGCTGGGCTGATCCCCGGCACGGCCGCCCCGGCACGCCGGCATGACCACCCGCCCGCGATGGCGGGATGCGGCAGATGGACGCAGAACAGTCACGCGATACAGGCATGACGATGACTGCCTTGCATCCGCTGCACACCCTGCGACATTGTGATGGCACCCGGATCACGCATGCCTGCGCAATGCACGCATCCCACGTGCGGACAGATTGGAAGAGGAAAACATGAAACGGCTGGTCATCGTCTCCAATCGCGTCCCCGTCCCCAAGGAAGGCCTGCGGCCCGGGGGGCTGGCGGTGGTGCTGCATGACCTGCTGGCGCTGCAGGGCGGGATGTGGTTCGGCTGGAACGGCACCACCAGCCCCGATGCGGAAACGACACCGCCGCAGATCCAGCACGCAGGCGGCGTCGAATACGCCACGATCGGCCTGACCCCTGCCGAGCACAGGCATTACTATACCGGCTTTTCCAATTCGACCCTGTGGCCGCTGATGCACTCCCTGCCGGAGTTCATCCATTTCGAACGCCGCGAACTCTCGACCTACTGGGCGGTGAACGAACGGTTCTGCGACAACCTGCTGCCGCTGCTGCGCGAAGACGACACGATCTGGATCCACGACTACCACCTGCTGCCCCTCGCCGCGCAACTGCGCCGCAAGGGCGTGCGCATGCCGATCGGCTTTTTCCTGCACACCCCCTTCCCCGCGCCGGACATGCTGGCCATAGCACCGGACGGGGGCACGTTCCTGCGTGACCTGCTGTGCGCGGACCTGCTGGGGTTCCAGACCGGTGACGACACCGCCAACTTCATCTTCGCCGCACAGCGCACGGCAGGCGCCAGGCTGGTCGCCCCCGACACGCTCTCGTTCGAGGGGCATACGGTGCGCGTCGGCGCCTTTGCGGTGGAAATCGACCCCGATGCCTTTGCCAAGACGGCAACCGACGCAGCGGAGGCCCCGGAACTGAAGCAGCTTCGCACCTCCCTTGCCGGGCGCAAGCTGATCTTCGGCGTGGACCGGATGGACCCGACCAAGGGCCTGTGCGACCGGCTTGCGGGTTATGACCGGCTGCTCGAAAGCTATCCCATCTGGCAGCGCAACGTCACATTCCTGCAGATCGCCGCCGAAAGCCGGGTGGATGTCGCCGCCTACAAGGCACTGCGCAACGAGCTTGAAAGCATGATCGGCCGGCTCAACGCCCGGCGCGGGCAGCCCGACTGGACGCCGCTGCGCTTCCTGACGCGCGGCAGTCCGCGCCGCGTCGTGGCGGGCTACATGCGCCAGGCGCAGATCGGCTACATCACGCCGCTGCGCGACGGGATGAACCTTGTGGCCAAGGAATATATCGCAGCCCAGGACCCCGACGATCCGGGCGTGCTGATCCTGTCACGCATGGCCGGGGCCGCCAAGCAGCTTGAGGCGGCGCTGCTGGTCAACCCGCTGGACCATGACGACCTTGCCGATGCGCTGAACCGGGCGCTGGGCATGCCCAAGGCCGAACGCCGCGACCGCTGGCAGGCGTGCCGCGCGCACCTTGATGGCTGCACCGCGCTGGGCTGGGGGCAGGCGTTCCTGCGCACGCTCGAAGCCACGGTGACCTGAACGCGCGGCCCATCGTTTCCCTTGCACGGGCGGCGGGAGTAGGTGACAAACGCGCATGGCCTTACCTCCGCTTCTTCTCCTTCAGGATATCACCCTGACCCTCGGTGGCGCGCCGCTCCTTGACGGGGCGGGTTTTGGCGTCGCCCCCGGCGAACGCATCTGCCTTGTCGGGCGCAATGGCTGTGGCAAGTCAACGCTGCTGCGCATCGCCACGGGCGAACTGCTGGCCGATGGCGGGACGCGCTTCCTCCAGCCCGGCACGACCGTGCGTTACCTGCCGCAGGAACCGGACCTGTCGGGGTTCGAGACCACGCTGGACTACGTTCTGGCGGGCATGGGACCGGGCGACCCGGATTACCGCGCGGCGGCGCTGCTGTCGGAACTGGGCATGACGGGACGCGAAAACCCGGCCAACCTGTCGGGGGGCGAGGCCCGGCGCTGCGCGCTGGCGCGGGCCCTTGCGCCGGAGCCTGACCTGCTGCTGCTGGATGAGCCGACAAACCACCTCGACATGCCGACCATCGAATGGCTGGAACGCGAACTGCTGTCGCTGTCGTCGGCCATGGTCATCATCAGCCATGACCGCCGGCTGCTTGAAACGCTGTCACGTTCCGTCGTGTGGCTGGACCGTGGGGTGACGCGCCGGCTGGACCATGGGTTCGCAAGGTTCGAGGCCTGGCGTGAAGAAGTGCTGGAGCAGGAGGAACGCGACGCGCACAAGCTTGACCGCCAGATCGCGCGCGAAGAGGACTGGATGCGCTATGGCGTGACGGCACGGCGCAAGCGCAACGTCCGCCGCGTGGCCGAACTCGCCACCCTGCGCCAGACCCGGCGCGAGGCGATCAAGCCCGCCGTGGGCGCAAAGATGGAAGCGCGCGAGGCCGAACTGTCGGGCAAGCTGGTTTCCGTCGCCGAAAGCCTGTGCAAGTCCTATGGCGAACATGACATCGTGCGCGACCTTGACCTGCGCATCCTGCGCGGCGACAGGCTGGGCATTGTGGGTGCCAACGGGGCGGGCAAAAGTACGCTGCTGCGCCTGATGACGGGGCAGGACACGCCCGACAGCGGCACGGTCACGGTCGGCACGGCCCTGTCGATCGTGACGCTGGACCAGCAGCGCCGGCAGCTTGACCCCAACCGCACCCTTGCCGACACGCTGACGGGCGGTGGGGGTGACATGGTGCAGGTCGGGCACGAAAAGCGCCATGTCATCGGATACATGAAGGATTTCATGTTCCGCCCCGAACAGGCCCGCACACCGGTCGGCGTCCTGTCGGGGGGGGAGCGTGGGCGCCTGATGCTGGCCTGCGCGCTGGCGCGGCCGTCGAACCTGCTGGTGCTTGACGAACCGACCAACGACCTTGACCTCGAAACGCTCGACCTGCTTCAGGACATGCTGGCGCAGTATTCCGGCACCGTGCTGCTGGTCAGCCATGACCGTGACTTCCTCGACCGTGTCGCCTCCTCCGTCCTGATGGCGGAAGGGGCAGGCCGGTGGGTCGAATATGCCGGTGGTTACAGCGACATGCTGGCACAGCGGCAGGACGAGACACTTGCCACCCGGCACGAGGCCCCTGCCCCGGCCAGGGCACGCCCGGCGCAGCAGCCTGCCGCGAAACCCGCCAGCCGCAAGCTGTCCTACAAGGACCAGCATGCGCTGGAGCGCCTGCCCGGACAGATCGCGGAGCTTGAGGCGGAGATCGAGGGCCTGCGCGCCACCCTGGCCGATCCCAACCTCTATGCCCGTGACCCGGACGGCTTCACCGCCACCACGCAGAAACTGGAGGACGCGCAGGCGAAGCTGACGGCGGCGGAAGAACGGTGGCTGGAGTTGGAGATGCTCAAGGAAACGCTGAAATCCGGCTAGTCGAATTAGCAAAGTAGATAAAAGTTTTTGGGTGCCGCCTTTTTTAAAAAGGTGGTGTCTTTCGAAGCTTTTTGAAAAAAGCTTCACCAAAAACTTCTACCTTTGAATATCCTTTCACTCCGGGACGTGCAGCAGTCCCGACGCCTCCATGCGTGCGCGGGTATCGGCAATGCTCTGTCCCACGGCGAGGGCGGCGGCCAGCGCGCGCCGCCCGGCCTGCGCATCCACCAGCACCGGCGCACCATCAAGGCAGGAGGCGGCAAAGGCCTCATGCTCCGCCGCCAGCGTGTCATGGTCGCTCCATGTCACGCTCTGCCGCCGGAAGCCGCCCGTCCCCGGCAGGGGCAGGCCGCTCTTACGCCCGATCATCGTCAGCTCACGACGCACGAAATCCGCCGACAGGTAGCCTTCCTGCGAAAACAGGCGCATCCGCCGCTCGGTCTTCAGCGAAATCCGGCTGGCGGTAATGGTCGCGACACAGCCATTTTCAAACCGGACGCGGGCGTTGGCGATATCCTCATGCTCCGAACTGACGGCGGCACCCAGCGCATCGACGCTGGCGATGGGGCTGTCCACGATTGCCAGCACGAGGTCGAGGTCATGGATCATCAGGTCGAGGATGACGGAAACATCCGTCCCGCGCGGCTTGTACGGCGCGATGCGCGTGGCCTCGATATACAGGGGGCGGCTGATGCGTTCGGTAATCGCACGGTGTTCGGCCGAATAACGCAGAAGGTGGCCGACCTGCAGCACAAGCCCCCGCGCGGATGCCAGGGCGGCAAGGCGGTCGGCCTGCTCCAGCGTCGCGGCGATCGGCTTTTCCACCAGTACGTGACGCCCGGCCTCCAGCGCCTGCTGCGCCAGTTCGAAATGATACTCGGCAGGGGCCGCCACCACGATGGCGTCCGAGACCTCCAGCAGGTGCGCATATGACAGCGCAGGCGCCCCCCCGGCCTCCCGCCCCACCTTTTCGGCGCGCGCATGGTCGGGGTCGTAGATGCCCGAGAGGGTTTCACGCGCACAGGCGGCGACCTTGAGCGCATGGTACCGCCCGAAATGCCCGGCCCCCGCGATTCCAACCCGCAGGCGGCGCCGCACCGCCGCGCCATCCGATCGTGCCTGCACCATGAACGCCGCTCCCAACCATCATTCCGCGTGCCTGAAGCAGTCTCATGAATGGGCGCGTTTCACAACCCGCCCCACGGACGCAGCCGCCATACAGGGCCGTCCCGGACCTCACGCAGATGCGACAAAACGGCAACGCAATGACCCTGACCACCGCAACAGCGGTTGCATCCTGCGCTGTGGACCGGCATGTTCCCGCCCTGTTGTCATTGCGCCATGACGCCATGACGCCACAGATACGACACCAACAGACAGGGAGCCGGTCGCGGCCGGGCGTGGGGAGCACTCCTTTCAGTCATGATGTATTATAGTCGGCTCAAGATGGCTTCGGTCATTGGCATATGCCTGATCGGCCTGGCGCTGTGCCTGCCCAATTTCATACGCCAGCCCGCAGCCTCGATCCCGTGGCGGCAGATCCACCTCGGGCTTGACCTGCGCGGCGGGTCCTACCTGCTGCTGCAGGTGGACATGCACAGCGTCACCTCCGACCGCCTGCGCACGCTGACCGATGAAACCCGCCAGACGCTGCTGAAGAACGGTCTGGGTTACCGCAACCTCACGACCGGGGCGCAGGCGGTGACCTTCACCCCGCGCGCACCTACGGAGGCCGAGGCCGACCTGAAGGCGCTGCGGGCGATGCCGATGAACGTCCCCTCGGAGTTCAGCGTCAGCCAGACGCCCGACGGCCTGATTTCCGTCGCCCTGTCGGAGGAAGCCAGCCACCAGCGCGCCCGCGACGCGATCACGCAGTCGATCGAGATCGTGCGCCGCCGCATTGACGCCACCGGCGCGATCGACCCGCAGATCACCCGCCAGGGGGAAGACCGGATCATCGTCGAACTGCCCGGCATCAGCGACCCCGAGCGTGTGAAGCACCTGCTGGGCACCACGGCGAAGATGACCTTCCACCTTGTCGCGGATTCCGCGATCGGCTCCGCCGTGCCGCCGCCGGGCGTGAGCATCCTGCCGATGAGCGAGGCCGCGCAGGGCACGCTTCCGGTCTATAACCATGTGGATGTCGATGGCGCGGACCTGACGAATGCATCGGCCTCGATCGACCAGCAGAGCGGTGAGTGGGCCGTCAACTTCACCTTTGATTCCGTCGGTGCCCGCCAGTTTGGCGAGGTCACGCGCGCCAATGTCGGCAAGCGCTTTGCCATCGTGCTGGACAACAAGGTGATCGAGGCCCCGGTCATCCGCACCGCCATCACCGGCGGGTCGGGCCAGATCACCGGTGGGTTCAGCGCGCAGCAGGCGACCGACATGGCGCTGCTGCTGCGTGCCGGTGCGCTTCCCGCGCCGCTGAACGTGATCGAGCAGCGCTCCATCGGGCCGTCGCTGGGCGCCGATTCGATCCGTGCCGGCGCGATGAGCCTGCTGGCGGGCCTTGTCCTCGTCATCGCGTTCATGACGCTGTTCTATGGCCGGTTTGGCTGGTACGCGAACATCGCGCTGCTGGCGAACCTGGTGCTGATGATCGCCATCCTGTCGATGTTCGAGGCGACGCTGACGCTGCCGGGCATGGCGGGCATGCTGCTGACCCTTGGCATGGCGGTGGACGCCAACATCCTGATCAACGAACGCATCCGCGAGGAAATCGCGCGCGGCCGCACCGCGCTGCAGGCGATGCAGGCGGGGTTTGAACGCGCGACCTCCACCATCATCGACAGCAATGCCACCGCGCTGCTGGCGCATGTCATGCTGTTCGTATTCGGAACCGGGCCGGTCAAGGGGTTCGCCCTGACCATCACGATCGGCATCGTGACGACCCTGTTTACCACCCTTGTGCTGTCACGGATGCTGATGGTGCGCTGGTATGCGCGCACCCGTCCGACAGTCCTGCCGGTCTGAGGCGCGCTGACATGATCCTTGATCGTCCCCTTCTGCGTTTTGTCCCCCGTGGCACGAAAATCGACTTCATGCGCGGGCGCTTCATCGGGCTTGCGACATCGGCCGTGCTGTCGATCGCATCGCTGATCCTGTTTTTCCATCCCGGACTTACGCTCGGCCTCGATTTCCGGGGCGGCATCGTGGTCGAGGCCCACACGCAGGGACCGGCCGACGTATCGGCCATCCGCGCGGCGCTGGCGGCGCAGCATGTCACGGCGGCAGGGGTGCAGTCCTTCGGCGGTCCCGATGACGTGCTGATCCGCCTCGACACCCCATCGCAGAGCGATCCCGCGCATGAGGCGCAGACACAGGCGCTGGTGGATTCCGTGCGCCACGCCATCGGCACCATTCCCGGCGCGCAGGTCCTGCGCGCGGATGCGGTCGGGGCCTCCGTCTCGGCGGAACTGTTCCGCAACGGCATGCTGGCGCTGGGCATCAGCCTGCTGATGATCCTCGCCTATATCTGGTTCCGCTTTGAGTGGGAATTCGCGGTCAGCGCCGTGGTCACACTGGTGCTGGACCTGACCAAGACGGTCGGATTCCTTGTGCTGACGCATTTCGAATTCGACCTTGTGATGGTCGCGGCGATCCTGACGATCCTTGGCTATTCCACCAATGACAAGGTAGTGGTGTATGACCGCATCCGCGAAAACCTGCGCAAGTACCGCTCCATGCCGCTGGCGGAACTGATCAACCTGTCGATCAATGAAACGCTGAGCCGCACGCTGGGCACGTCATCCACCGTGTTCCTTGCGGCGCTGCCGCTCGCACTGTTCGGGGGGGCAAGCCTGTCGGGCTTTGCGTGGGTCATGCTGTTCGGGATCGTGGTCGGGACGTCCTCGTCCATCTTCATCGCCGCCCCCCTGCTGCTCCTGCTTGGTGAGAAGCGGCTTCGGCGCAACGCACGGCCGGCCGTGCGGAAGTGAAAGCTGCCGGGGCAGTCATTTCATAAAGTCAGGGAAATTCCGGATGCCGTCCTTTTTCATAAAGGGCGGCATTCTTTTTTGGAGCTTGCTGAACAAAGCCTTCACCCGGAACTTCTGTTTCCCAACGGGTTATCGTCCGGCATTCTTCAGCAGGGCGCGGGCGTCGGGGATGCAACGCGGCGCGGGTGGTGCGTCCTTGCCCGGCATATCCGGCTGGTCCGTGCAGGCGATGATCAGTTCGACCGCCTGGCGCGCGCGTTCACGCCTGCGGCGCGAGGGGTGCATCAGGTTGTTCAGGATCATCAGCTTGCCGTATTTCAGCGAAATCGACATGTCCTGCACCTGCTCACGCGACAGGGCCCCATCCTGCACACGGCTGAGCAGCCCTCCTTCGGCCATCGCATAGGACGTGACCAGCAGGTAGCTCTGCACATCGGGGGGCAGATGATTGACGTCGCGCACCTGCCCATGACAGGCCGCAAGGGTGCAGCAGCCGGCCATGGCGATAACCGACATGCGTAATTGCCTGAAAATACTTTTCATCAGGCCCCAAGCCTAGCACGTTCCCGCACGCCATGGGCAAGGGATCAGATCACGCCCCCTCCCCGCGCCCTGTCCCGCCGGGGGCACGATGGCGCGGTGGATATAAAAAAGGGCGGGCCCGGCGCACTGCCGGAACCCGCCCCGTCATGGACGTAACCACGCGTGACCGCAGATCAGGCGGTGGGCGGCGTCTTCGTCTTTTCCTGCGCCTTGAGGACATCAAGGATGTCCTGCAGCAGGAGTTCGCTGCGCGGCGGCGGCGGGGGTGCCGCAGGCGCTTCCTTCTTCGCGGCGAAGCGGGAAATGATCCGCACCACCCAGAAAATCACGAAACCGATGATGATGAACTGGATCACGGCGTTGAGGAACACGCCGATATTGAGCGTCACCGCACCGGCCTTCTGCGCATCCGCCAGGGTGGCCATGTGCGGGCCGCGCAGGGTGATGAACAGGTTGGTAAAGTCGATGCCCCCGATCAGCAGCCCGAGGAACGGAGTAAAGATGTCCTTCACCAGGCTGTTGACGATTGCGGTGAAGGCCGCGCCGATGATCACACCGACCGCAAGGTCCACCACGTTTCCGCGCATCAGGAACGCACGGAAATCCCCCAGCCAGCTTGGGGCATGGATGTCGGGCACATGCAGATGCGTAGGCTTTTGCGCCATCTGTATCTTCCTCTGAAAAGTATATTCTTCGATCTGTCTAACAACCCCCCGCCTTATTTACGACAGGGGAAATGACACGGTGTGTCATCAACAGTGCGGGTGAGGCTTACAGGTGACAGAATTCCGTCATTTGCACTGATATTTGTAACGTGGCGGATACATTTTGGATCCCGCCGAAGCGTGCGGATGCGCCATGGCCCGGCCCGCGGGCAATCAGATGTTGATCGGGCGTGCGTCCTCGTCTATACGCCAGCAAAAGTCATGCCCCGGTCGGCATCGGGGTCCTTCAGCGCGAAAGTTTTTGAACATGAAGTCCGGCATCCACCCCGATTACCACGAAATCAACGTCATCATGACCGATGGCACCGAATACAAGACCCGCTCCTGCTATGGCACGCCCGGCGCGACGCTGCGCCTTGATGTCGATCCGAAGTCGCATCCGGCGTGGACTGGCGTGCAGCGCATGCTCGACACCGGGGGCCAGGTTGCCAAGTTCAACAAGAAGTTCGGCGGTCTGGGCCAGCGCAAGAAGGGCTGAGGCACGTAACGCCTCCCTGTTTGTGTGTCAGGTCTGCCTGTCAGTATGCAAATGCCCGGCCCTTGAAAAAGGGACCGGGCATTTCCATTTCCAAGGGGTCGCAATGCCGCATGCCGGGTTGCGATGGATACCGACAGTACCGCGGTCCGCTCCGGCGTGAGGGACCGCATGACAGTAGACCTTGCTCTTATTCAGGAGGTTTTCTCATGAGTTACGATTTTGCCCCCCTGTTCCGCAGCGCCATCGGTTTCGACCGTCTGGCGCAACTGGTGGATACGGCGGCACAGAACCCCGTCAGCCCGTCCTATCCCCCTTACAATATCGAGAAGGTGGCGGATTCGCAGTATATGCTGACGATGGCGGTGGCGGGTTTCGGCCCTGACGACATCGAACTGACGGTGCAGGACAATACGCTGATCGTGGCCGGGCGCGTCGCCAGCACCCAGCCTGAGCGTGAAATCCTGTATCGTGGCATCGCCAGGCGCGCGTTTGAACGCCGCTTCGTCCTTGCGGACCATATCGTGGTGGAAAATGCCAACCTCGATAACGGCCTGCTGTGCATCGCGGTGCGCCATGTCGTCCCCGAGGCGCTGAAGCCGCGCCGCATTCCCATCTCTTCGGGCACGCCCGCGACGGTGGAACAGGCGACGGCGGAACAGGCCGGGGCGGACGCATCCCCCGCAACGCAGGCCCTGCCTGCCGCCCTACAGGACGAGGCCACGCCACAGCCACCCGCCATGCCCGCGCCCTTTGCGGGAACACCACAGGACGCCGCGCCATCCCGGCAGGCGGCCTGAGATCGTCCGGTGCGGACATGTGGGGAGGCTGCTTCTGCGGCCTCCCTTTTTTCATGCCCGGATTTTATGGCCTCCGCACGCACACGGCCCTTGACCTTTTGGGTGCGTCCCCTTCATATCCCTTGCTTCAAGTGCTTTTGTTTTTTGCGCGCCAGCAGGCACGCATGGTGTCGCCGGCGGCACTGACGATCTGCCCTTTCCCCAAGGTGCCTGCGCGTGGCGCCATCACACGCAGTAGGACCTGTTTTGCAATGAACGCTCTGCCCCTTATGCCCAAGGCCACCGCAGTGTGGCTGATTGAAAAGACTGCGCTGACCTTTACCCAGATCGCCGAATTCTGCGGCATGCACCCGCTTGAGGTGCAGGCCATCGCCGATGGTGAGGTCGCACAGGGGATCGTGGGCTACAACCCGGTGAAGAACCACCAGGTGACGCAGGCGGAAATCGAACGCTGTGAAAAGGACCCGGCCCAGCGCCTGAAGATCCTGCCTGCCCCCAACCCGATCCACCGCCGTTCCAAGGGCGCGCGCTATACCCCCGTGGCCAAGCGCAACGACCGCCCGGACGCGATTGCGTTCCTGCTGCGCAATTTCCCGCAACTGTCGGAAGTGCAGATGGTCAAGCTGCTGGGCACGACCAAGGACACGATCGAAAAGGTCCGCACCCGCCAGCACTGGAACAGCGCGAACATCAAGCCGCGTGACCCGGTCATCCTTGGCCTGTGCAGCCAGACCGACCTCAATGCGATGGTCAATGCCGCCAACGAACGCCTTGCCCGCGAAGGGCAGGCCGTGCCGCAGCCGATCGAACTCGACAACGACCCGATCTGATGGCGTGTTCCGGCCCCTGCCATTCCCATGGCGGGGCCGGGTGATGCGCGATGGCGCGGGGTTCAGCCCCGCACGCTGAGCCGCTCGATCTCCTCCTTGAGCCGCAGCTTTTCAAGCTTGAGTCGCATCAGCACCCGCTGGTCGGGCATCGGTCGCCTGTCCTCGTCAAATATCCGGTCATCCAGACGGGCGTGACGTGTCTTGAGGCTGTTGATACGTGCTTCGTACAGCATGGACTCTCCTCCAGCATGTTTGGCTACGACGCGGGTACGCTAACGCAAGGCGCGCGCCAGATGCCATGACAAAATCGCAGGTGACGGCGAATTCGCGACCATTTCGTTTTTCGGGCGCGATGTGGTTAGGATGGGATCATGTTCATGTGCTGGATGGAGCGCCATGCTGACAGACCGGGATACCCTCCTTCGCAAGCTGCACGAACTGCGCAGCGAGCATCGCGATCTTGACACCGTCATCAGCCGGATGGGTGAGCAACCCGTGGACCAGTTGCAGATCCAGCGCCTCAAGAAGCGCAAGCTGCTGCTCAAGGACGAGATCATGTGGCTTGAAAGCCGGCTGATCCCCGACAGCATTGCCTGATCGCGGCGTTTCACCTATCTGCCGCAGGGAATGTCCCTCCCCCAGACCGAAAGCCGTGAAAGTAAAGACGCCGTGACCAATTCCCCCGCCCCAACCGCCCCCAGCGACAGCGCCGTGAGCGTGGGCCTGATCATGGGCAGCCAGTCCGACTGGGAAACGATGCGCCACGCCGCCGCCGTGCTGGAGGCGCTGGAGATTCCGCACGAAATCCGCATCGTCTCCGCCCACCGCACGCCCGACCGGCTGGCGGAATACGCCCGCACGGCGCGCGCGCGGGGGCTTTCGGTCATCATCGCGGGCGCAGGGGGCGCGGCGCACCTGCCGGGCATGTGCGCGGCGTGGACCAGCCTGCCGGTGCTGGGTGTCCCGGTGGAATCGCAGGCGCTCAAGGGCATGGACAGCCTGCTGTCGATCGTGCAGATGCCCGGCGGCGTGCCGGTCGGCACCCTTGCGATCGGCCGCGCCGGGGCCAAGAACGCGGGACTGCTTGCGGCGTCGATCCTGTCGCTCGGTGATGGGGCGCTGGCGCAGCGCCTGGATAACTGGCGCGCGGAACAGACGGAGTCCGTGGCGCAGGAACCCGTGACATGAAGCCGCTTTCCCCGAACGCCGTCCTTGGCATCGTCGGCGGCGGCCAGCTTGGCCGCATGTCGGCGGTGGCGGCCGCGCGCCTTGGCTTTCGCGCCCACATCCTGACGACGGAGGCCGATGGCCCCGCCGCACAGGTGGCGCATGCGGTGACCGTGGGTGTCTATGACGACCATGACGCGCTGCGCCGCTTTGCCAATGCGGTCGATGTCGTGACGTTCGAGTTCGAGAATATCAGCGCCGACGGGCTGGACCTGCTGTCCTCGCTCCGGCCGGTGCACCCGTCGGGCCACATCCTGCGCATCAGCCAGGACCGCATCGCGGAAAAGACGTTCCTGCACGATGCCGGCATCCCGCTGGCCCCGTTCCATCTGGTCGAAAGCGAATCGGACCTGCAGGTCGCGGCAGATGCGCTGGGCTATCCCTTCATCCTCAAGACCACGCGCCTGGGATATGACGGCAAGGGGCAGGCGCGCATCCATGCGCCCGAAGACCTTGCCCCCGCCTTCGCCCGCCTGTCGCCGCACCCGCTGGTGGCCGAAGGCATGGTCGATTTCGCCTGCGAGGTCAGCGTCATGGTCGCGCGCAACGCGGCGGGCGAGGTCGTGACGTTCGATGCGACGGAAAACCGCCACCGCAACGGCATCCTCGACCTCAGCCTCGCCCCTGCGCGCATTCCCGCCGAACTCGCCACCCGTGCGCGCGGCCTTGCGACGGACATCGCCTGCGCGCTCGACCTGATCGGCATCATGGGGGTGGAGATGTTCGTCGATCGCGATGGCGGGCTCCTGGTCAATGAAATCGCGCCGCGCCCGCACAATTCGGGCCACTGGACGATGAATGCCTGTCCCGTGGACCAGTTCGAGATGCATGTCCGCGCGGTGACCGGCCTGCCCCTGCCGCCCGCGACACGCCACAGCGACGCGGTGATGAAAAACCTGATCGGGCCGGACGACATGGCGCTGTGGCCGCAGGTCATGGCGACACCCGGCCTGCTGGCGCACCATTATGGCAAGGCGCAGGCCCGTCCCGGCCGCAAGATGGGGCATGTCAACGTGCTGTTCCCCCATGGCGGCCTGCCCGGCGAATTCGGGGTGCAGGACGCGCTTGGCCCCTTGGCGACACTTGCGGACGCCAGCGCGGAATAAGAGGCCGATCAAAAAGGATGAAAGTTTTTGGGTGCCGTCTTTTGATCGCAAAAGGGGGCACCTTTCGACGATTTCCCAAAAACCTTTATGGTTTCAGCACATTACGGGATACGCCCCCTAGATCAGGCCCATCTTTCGGAAACTGATGCTGCGTCCATTCCCGACCACGAAATGATCGTGCAGGTGGATGCCCATGACACTGGCCACCTGCTGTATATGCAGGGTCATCTGGATATCCGGGGCCGAGGGCGTGGGATCGCCGCTGGGATGGTTGTGCGCAAGGATCAGGATGCGCGCATCAAGGTCGAGGGCGCGGCGCATGACCTCACGCGGGTAGACCGGGGCTTGGTCCACGGTGCCGATCCCCATGATGCGGTCCTCGATCAGGCGATGTTCCCCGTCAAGGAACAGCACCCGGAACTGCTCCGTGCTGTCATGCGCCATGACCGCCTGCAGGTAATCCACGACCCTCTGGTGCCCCGACAGGGCATCGCCCTGCCGGACATAGGCGCGATGCAGGCGCAGGGCCGCTTCGCGCACGGTGGCGATCATGGGGGACAGTGACGGGTAGGCGCCAAGCACCGCATCAAGGTCATTCGGATGGGCCGACAGCGCCATTCCGGCGGACCCGAACCGCGCAAGCAGCACGTCAACGAGCGTGTCGGTATCGACACTCCCCGCCTCCAGCGTGCACAGCACATGGCGCAGCAGCGCCCGGTCGTCCATGCCCGTGCTGTCCCCGGCACTGTCGCGGGGGCCATCCCACGGCGCGGGCAGGGCATGAGGATCGGGGGCATAGGTTCCCATTTGCGGGCATATCCGTGCAGATGTCGATAAATTCGGGACAGATGGCCCGACGACAGGGCATAGTAGGGTCCAATAATCGATAACAGACGGAGGTTACATACCCGCATGAATTTTTCCGCACCCCACGCCCCGCGCAATGCGGTCCTGTTCGACCTTGATGGCACGATCATCCGTTCCCACGACGGCATCATCGAATCCATCCATGCCGTGCTGCGCGACATGGGGCATGAACCGGACCTGTCGGTTGACCTGACATGGGTGGTGGGGCCGCCGCTGCGCGATCTTCTGGCCCATATCCTCGCCCATTACGGCGATGACCGCGTGGACGAGGCGATGGAGCTGTACCGCAAGCATTACGAAGGCGGCGGCATGCGCAAAAGCCCCCTGTTCGACGGGATGCGCCATGTGATCGAAAGCCTGCACGTGGCGGGAACGCGACTGTTTGTCGCCACGTCGAAGCCGCGCTACCTCGCGCGCAAGATCCTGCACCTGCGCGACCTGTCGCAATATTTCGACGGCCTGTCGGGCGCACGCGCGGATGACAGCGGCGCGGAAAAGCCCGAACTGATCGCCGCCCTCCTGCGGGAACATGACGTCGCGCGCAACCATGCGCTGATGATCGGGGACCGGCGTTTCGACATCACCGGCGCGCATGCGAACCATGTCCGCGCGCTTGGCGTGCTGTGGGGATATGGGGGCCGCGACGAACTGATCGCCGCCGGCGCCGACGCGCTGGTCAGCCAGCCTGACGAACTGCTCGAGGCCATCGACACGCAGTTCAGGCTGATGGCCAAACACGCCGCCTGAGCGCTACAGCATCTTCTCCCGCCGCAGGGAGGTCCAGCCTTCCTCCCCCGCGATGATGCAGTCATGCATGACCGTGGACAGCAGGCGGCCATGGGCCTCCACCTGCCGCATGACGGTGGCCGCCCCCTCCATCTGGCGGGGCGTGGGCGGGAATGTCCCGTCATCCCACACCACCACGATCGAGACCGCATGCAGCCGCAGCACGCGTTGCAGGATATCGCGGCACATGTCGGCAGGCGGCCCGTCCGGCACCCGTTCCTCCCCCACCAGGCGGTTGGTCGCATTGAGCAGCAGGAGGGTCACCCGTCCTGCCGCCGGACGGCCCCGTGCGGGCAGGGCGGCGCGCGTGGTGGCGTAATGGCTCCATGCCGCATGCAGGTCGTGGATATAGGGCTGCGGCCGCGCATCCCCCCGGCACAGGCGTCCCGCCACCATGGCAGGCAGGCCCAGCACCGCGCAGGCGCGTGGCCCCACGCCCGCCGCGCGCAGGGCATCATGGCCCGCCGACAGCACCGCGGAAAGCGACCCGAACCGCGCGATCAGGTCCTTGGCCAGCGGCTTGGTGTCGCGACGCGGGATCCCGGCGAACAGCAGCACCTCCAGGATCTCGTAATCCGCCAGCGACGCCCCGCCCGCCGCACGGATGCGCGCGCGCATGCGGGCGCGATGGCCGCCGGGGCCGGTCCTGCCACTGACTGCGCGTGATGCCACATATCCTCCCGCCTTTTTACCTTTCGCCATGCGCATCATGGCCGATGGCGGGCCCTCACCACAATGATGCAGGTCTGGTGCGCGTGGTCATGGCCTGCCGGGACCGACATTGCTATAGGTGGCCGTGTGATGGACAGTCCTTTCCCCCCCGCCCGCGTTCCCGACGGAGACGCGCCCGATTACCTTGCCCGGCTCAACCCGGAGCAACGCGCCGCGATCGAGACGACGGACGGCCCGCTGCTGGTCCTTGCCGGCGCGGGCACGGGCAAGACGCGCGTGCTGACGACGCGTTTCGCCCATATCCTGCTGTCGGGACGCGCGCGCCCGAACCAGATCCTCGCCGTGACCTTCACCAACAAGGCCGCCCGCGAAATGCGCGAGCGAATCGGCGCACTGCTCGGCGCGCCGGTGGAGGGACTGTGGCTGGGGACGTTCCATTCCCTGTGCGCGCGCATGCTGCGCCGCCATGCGGAATATGTCGGGCTGTCGAGCAGCTTCACCATCCTCGACACCGATGACCAGATCCGCCTGCTCAAGCAGGTGATCGAGCCACGCCGCATCGACACCAAGCGCTGGCCGCCGCAGGGGATCATGGGCGTCATCCAGCGCTGGAAGGACCGTGGCCTGACGCCGCAGCGTGTCAGCAAGGCGGAGGACAGCGACTTTGCCGACGGCAAATGCCGCGAGATCTATGCCGATTACCAGAAGCGCCTGATCCAGCTTAACGCCTGCGACTTTGGCGACCTGATGCTGCACATGACGGAGATCATGCGCACCCATCCCGACGTTCTGGCGCAGTATCACCGCTTCTTCCGCTACATCCTGGTCGATGAGTACCAGGACACCAACACGATCCAGTACCTGTGGCTGCGCCTGCTGGCCCAGCGTGGGGAGGGGCCGGCGAACATCTGCTGCGTGGGCGATGATGACCAGTCGATCTATTCCTGGCGCGGGGCGGAGGTGGAGAACATCCTGCGTTTCGAGCGTGACTTCCCCGGCGCCCATGTCGTACGGCTGGAACGCAACTACCGCTCCACCCGGCAGATCCTTGGCGCGGCGTCGGGCCTGATCGCCCATAACGAGGAACGGCTGGGCAAGACGCTGCATCCCGGGCGCGAGGATGCGGAGGGCGAGAAGGTGCGCGTCATCTCCGTATGGGATTCGGATGACGAGGCCCGCATGGTGGGCGAGGAACTGGAGCGCCTGCACAATGACGGCCATCCCCTGTCGGAATGCGCCATCCTGGTGCGCGCGGGATTCCAGACCCGCGCGTTCGAGGAACGGCTGATCACCATCGGCCTTCCCTATCGCGTGGTGGGGGGGCTGCGCTTTTACGAACGCGCGGAAATCCGTGACGCGCTGGCATACATGCGGGTGCTGTCGCAGCCCTCGGACGACCTTGCGTTCGAACGCATCATCAATGTCCCGCGCCGGGGCATCGGCAATACCGGCCTGCAGAAACTGCACCTGCATGCCCGTGCGCGCGACATCCCCCTGACCGCCGCCGTGCTGGAGATGCTGGCGGCGGGGCAGATCAAGGGCCGCGCACGCGAACACCTTGCCGCCCTGATGAAATGTTTCGGGCAGTGCCGCGAGGACCTGCCCCGCGAAGGACATGTGGTGGTGGTCGAACGCCTGCTTGAGGAGAGCGGCTACCTCGACATGTGGAAGGCGGACAAGTCGCCCGATGCGCCGGGACGTCTGGACAACCTCAAGGAACTGGTGCGCGCGCTGGCGGATTTCGAGAGCCTTGGCGGGTTCCTCGAACATGTGGCGCTGGTGATGGAGACGGAGGAGAACGCGGGCAACGAACGGCTGAGCATCATGACGCTGCATGGCGCCAAGGGGCTGGAGTTCGATACCGTGTTCCTGCCGGGATGGGAGGAAGGGGTCTTCCCCTCCCAGCGCACGCTTGACGAAGGGGGAGCGAAGGGGCTGGAGGAAGAGCGCCGCCTTGCCTATGTTGGGATCACGCGCGCGCGCCTGCGCGCGATCATCAGCCATGCCGCCAACCGCCGCATCTATGGCAACTGGCAGTCCGCGATCCCCAGCCGCTTTGTCGAGGAACTGCCCCCCGAATACGTGCACGCCACCGGGGATGCGACGCGCGCGCGCCATAATGCCGCAATGCGCAGCCCGGTGTTCGGGGCCACGCCCTTTCCGGTCGTGGCGCGCCGCCGCGCCGTCGTGGACGTCACGACATCGGACACACCGGCGCGCAAGACGGCCTTTCCCATTGGCACGCGTGTCTTCCACCAGAAATTCGGCTACGGCACCGTAACGTCCGTCGAAGGCAACCGCCTGGAGGTCGCGTTTGAAAAAGCCGGCCCCAAACGGGTGATCGACACTTTTGTTGAGCAGGTATCATGACCATTCCCCCCCGCCGCCACGCCACCGAACTGGAGACCATTGCGGTCACCGTCCCGCCGGAGGCCGTGGAAGCCTATGAAAACGCGCTGTCCATCGTCTGCGCGACCATCGGCATTTTCGAAGTGGACGACGCGCAGACCCAGTGGCGGGTCGAGGGCGTGCGCGATATTGGCAACGGGGAAGACGAACTGCGCACCGCCCTTGTGCTGGCGGCGGCGCTGACGGGGGTGGACGCGCCGCTTGAACGCACGCCCACCGAATCCGAAGGATGGCTTGCCCGCACGTACGAGGCGTTTCCCGAACAGACGGCGGGCCGTCGCTTCGCCATTCGCGGCACCCACCTCGAACCCGGCACGAACCCGCAGCGCATCACCCTCGTGCTTGATGCAGGCGTTGCGTTCGGGTCGGGGGAACATGGCTCCACGCGCGGGTGCCTGCGCGCGCTGGAAATGATCGCCCACCGTCGCCCGCGCCGCATCCTTGACCTTGGCTGCGGGTCGGGCATCCTCGCCATGGCGGCGGCGGCACTGCTGAAGCAGCCCGTGCTTGCCACCGATATCGATCCGTGGTCGGTGCGCGTCACCCGGCGCAATGCGCGGATGAACGGGCTGTCGCACCTGCTGTCGTGCCATCTGGGCAATGGGTGGAGCACGCCTGCCATCCGCAGGCATGCGCCCTATGACCTCGTGTTCGCCAACATCCTCGCCCGCCCGCTGTGTTCGATGGCGGCCGACCTGGCGCACAACCTGCTGCCCGGCGGCACGGCCATCCTTGCCGGGCTGCTCAACACGCAGGTGCGCATGGTGCTGTCGGCGCATCGCCGGCAGGGGCTGGTGCTTGAACGCCGCCTGCGCGAGGGGGACTGGGCCACGCTGATCCTGAGGAAGCCCGATGCCTGACCCCGTCACGGACATCCATATCCGGCCCGCGACGCCCGAGGACATTCCCGCGATCGTGGACATCATCAACGATGCCATCCGCAACAGCACGACATTGTGGGAAACGCGCGAAACCACGGTGGCGGTGCGCCTCGACTGGCTGCGTGACAGCAATGCGCAGGGCTTTCCCATCCTCGTCGCGGTGACACCCGACGGCACGGTGGCGGGATATTGTAGCTGGAAGACGTTCCGCCCGTTCTCGGGCTATGCCCACACGGTCGAACATTCCATCTACATCGCCCCGGCCTACAAGCGGCGCGGCATCGGCAGCCTGCTGCTTGGCCATCTGTGCGACCTTGCGCGCAGATCGGACGTGCATGTGATGGTCGCGGCCATCACCGCGTCGAACACGCCCTCCCGCCTGCTGCATGAACGCTTCGATTTCCAGCCCGGCGGCATGATCCCGCAATGCGGGACGAAGTTCGGCAGGTGGATGGACCTGATGTTCCTGTACAAACTCGTCCCCAACGACTGACCGCCGTCATGGACATGACGCGCCCCAGCCTTTCCCCCTTTTCCAACCGGAGCCACGTTCCATGACGGATGCCCCCACCCGCCTTCACGCATTACGCGAAACCCTGCGACAGGCCAGCGTCGATGGCTTCATCCTGCCGCGCGGGGATGAACATCTGGGCGAATATGTCGCCCCCTGTTCCGAACGGCTTGCCTGGCTGACGGATTTCACCGGCAGCGCGGGCATGGCGGCGGTGCTGATGGACCATGCGGCGGTCTTTTCCGACGGCCGTTACACCACGCAGATGGAACATCAGGTCAATGGCCTGTGCTGGGAACGGCTGCACCTGATCGAAACGCCCCCCGCACAATGGCTGGCGCAGCACGGGGCGAACGCGCGCATCGGGTACGACCCGCGCCTGCTGAGCGAAAAGGCGCTGCTGCCGTTCCTTGAGGCGGGGCTGACGCTTGTGCCGCTGGTGCGCAACCCGGTGGACGCCATCTGGACCGACCGGCCGATGCCGCCCTGCACCCCATGCCTTGAACAGCCGCTTGAATATAGCGGCCTCGACAGCGCGACAAAGCGCGCGACGCTTGCGACACAACTGCGCGACTCGGGTGCGGACTGCGTCGTGCTCAGCGACCCGGCCTCCATCGCGTGGCTGCTCAACATCCGGGGCAACGATGTGCCCTATACCCCGCTCAGCCTGTGTTTCGCCATTGTCCATGCCGATGCGACCGTCTCCCTGTTCATCGACCCGGCCAAGCTGACGCCGCGTACGCGCGAATGGCTGGGCGAGGAGGTGCGCACCTTCCTCCCCGATGACCTGCCGGCACACCTTGCGGCACTGGCGGAACGTCGGGTGCAGGTGGACCCGGCCGCCAATTCCGTGTGGTTCATCCAGACGCTGGAGCAGGCCGGGGCCACCGTCCTGCGCGCCACAGACCCGTGCGTGCTGCCCAAGGCGATCAAGAACCCGGTGGAACAGGACGGCGCGCGCCGCGCCCACGAACACGACGCGGTGGCCATCTGCCGCTTCCTGCACTGGCTGCAGACAGAGGGCGTCGGCACGGGCGAACTCGAAGCGACCGAGCGCCTCGACGCCTTCCGCAAGCAGTGTCTGGATTACCGGGAGGAAAGCTTCCCCGCCATTTCAGGTTCCGGCCCCAATGGCGCGATCATCCATTACCGCGTAACACCGGACACCGACCGCATCCTGCGCCATAACGAGGTGTACCTGATCGACAGCGGGGCGCAGTATCCCTATGGCACGACGGACATCACCCGCACGGTCTGGACCGGCCCCGAACAGCCCGACGATGATGTGTGCGACGCCTTCACCCGTGTCCTGCGCGGGCATATCGCGCTGGCGCGGGCGCATTTCCCGCAGGGGACCACGGGCCATGCGCTCGACGTGCTGGCGCGTCAGGCGCTGTGGGAAGGCGGGCTGAATTACGACCATGGCACCGGCCATGGAATCGGCAGCTACCTGTCGGTGCATGAAGGGCCGTGCAACATCTCCACCCATTACCGTCCCGTCCCGCTCGAGGCCGGGATGATCATCTCCAACGAACCGGGATATTACCGCCCCGGTGCGTTCGGCATCCGGCTGGAGAACCTGCTGCTGGTCCAGCCTGCGGTCACCAATGGCGAAAACCGTCCCTTCCTTGCGTTCGAGGTGCTGACCCTCGCGCCGTTCGATCGCCGCCTGATTGCGGTGGACATGCTCAACACCACCGAAATCGCGTGGCTCGACGCCTATCATGCACGGGTTTTTGAACAGGTGGCCCCACATCTGGACAATGTCGGGCAGACATGGCTGGAGGCGGCCTGCGCACCGCTGAGCGCCAGATAATGTGACCACGAATATGGTCCCGGACGGGGGTGATGGAATTGTCACATGCCGGTCTGGGGCCTAGGACTTTTTACCAGTTCCGACGCAACTGGATCCGACAGCGATACACGGAAACAGCCAAGCCGGTGCGCAACCTGACCCGCAGTCAGGTGCAAGCACGATAGGGAGACGTTCAAAATGTCCGCAGAAAAAACAATTCCCGCCACCCTGATCCCCGGCGACGGGATCGGCCCCGAAATTGTTGACTCCGTCATCGAAATCCTTGACGCCGTCGGCGCACCGTTCAAGTGGGAGAAGGCGCTCGGCGGTGTGGCCGCCCTTGACGCCACCGGCAGCCCGCTCCCCAAGGAAACCATCGAAAGCATCCGTCGCACCGGCCTCGCGCTGAAGGGTCCGCTGACCACCCCCGTCGGTGGTGGCTTCAAGTCCATCAACGTGACACTGCGTCAGGAGTTCGGCCTGTTCGCGAATGTTCGTCCCACAAAGACGATCGTGCCGGGCGGCCGCTTCGACAACATCAACCTCGTCATCTTCCGCGAGAACCTCGAGGGCTACTACGCCGCGCTCGAAAACTACATCCCGGTCGGTGATGACCCGCATGCCATCGCCACCAGTGCTGGCTACACCTCGCGCGCGGAATGCAACCGCATCGTCCGCTATGCCTTTGAATACGCGGTCAAGAACAACCGCAAGCGCGTGACGCTGGTGCACAAGGCCAACATCCTGAAGCTGCTGACCGGCCTGTTCCTTGAGGAAGGCCGCAAGGTCGCGAAGGAATATGAAGGCCGCGTCGAAGTGAACGAGCGCATCGTCGATGCCTGCGCCATGCAGCTTGTGACCGATCCGTGGCAGTTCGACTGCATTGTCACCACCAACCTGTTCGGTGACATCCTGTCCGACCTGACGGCGGGCCTGGTCGGTGGCCTCGGCCTCGCCCCCGGCGCGAACATCGGTGAAAAGGCCGCCGTGTTCGAGGCGGTCCATGGGTCCGCCCCCGACATCGCGGGCCAGAACAAGGCCAACCCGACCGCGCTGCTGCTGGCGGCGAACATGATGCTGCAGCATGTCGGCCGCAAGGACCTGGCCGACCGCATCGACAGCGCCATCAACAAGGTCATCACCTCCGGCGCGGTGCGCACGGGCGACCTTGGCGGCAAGGCGACCACGACCGACCTGACGGCCGCGCTGAAGCAGGCGCTGGTCTGATCTTTCCTGCCCGTTCCCGCAATGGCGCATTGCCGTTGCGGGACAGGTAAAAAAGGGCCGTGGCATCACCTGCCACGGCCCTTTTTCGTGTTCTGGCACCCCCGCCCAAAAGCCCGCATAAAAATATCAAAAGTTTTTGGTGAAGCTTTTTTCAAAAAGCTTCGAAGAACGCACCCTTTTGGGACAAAGGCCAGTCAGCTTCCGCGATAGGTCGAAAACCCGTAGGGCGAAACCAGAAGCGGCACATGGTAATGCCCCCCCTTCTCCCCCGCCGCGCACTGCGCCATGCCGAATGCGATCGGCACGACATCAAGGAACGGCGGGTCCGACAGCGCCACGCCGCGCCCCCGGAAATAGGTCGCGACCCCGAATTCCAGCCGGTAATTCCCGGCTTTCATATCCCCCACCGCCGCCGACAGGTCGGGGCAGCGCCCGTCCGTGTTCGTCACACCGGCAAAGAGGCGCTCATTACCCGACCACAGGGTAATTTCCATTCCCGCTGCCGGCTGCCCCGAAACAAGGTCGAGCACATGGGTCGAAAGGGTGCTCATGGTGCGTCCTCCAGCCGTTTGAGGATATCTGCCTGCCGCAGGGCCGCGATCTTCGCGATTTCATCAAGGGCCGTGGCAATCTCCGTCTCCGGGTCATGCGCCAGCCGCCGCTCCATCTCGCCCAGGATCCGCGCCTTGTCCGACAGGCGGACACAGATGATGAACGGGATGCCGAATTTGGCCGCATAGGCGTCGTTAAGCGTCCGGAACCGGGCGAATTCCTCCGGCGTCAGGCGATCCAGCCCGGCCGAGGCCTGTTCGGTGGCGGACGCATCCGTCAGTGTCGGATCCACCCCGGCCCGCCGCGCAAGTTCGGGATGCGCGCGGATCAGGGCCATCTGCTGCGCATCGGTGGCGCGGCGCATTTCATGCTCCATGACGCGCAGCATGTGCGCTGCGTCATCGAAGGGCCGGTAGTCCAGCGCCTGTTCCGCCACCCATGGGGAATGTTCGAACATCGGGCCGAACAGTTCGATGAAACGTGCCTCGTCCAGCGCATTGGCGCGTGCAATGGCCAATGTCATGCCGGATGCACCGCAAGCCAGTGACGCGCGATGTCCAGCCGGGTCGCAACCCAGACCTGTTCCCTGCTGGCGATGTAGTCAAGGAACCGCGCCACGGCGCGCGCACGCCCCGGACGCCCCGCCACACGGCAATGCAGTCCCACCGACATCATCTTTGGCGCGGCGGCCCCTTCCTCATACAGTTCGTCGAACGTGTCGCGCAGGTAGTTGAAGAACTGCTCCCCTTCGGTAAAGCCGTTCAGGGCGACGAAACGCATGTCATTCACATCGAGCGTATAGGGCACGATCAACTGCGCCCGGCCATTGCTGCGGTCATAGTACGGCAGGTCATCGGCATAGGAATCGGCGTCATAGACAAATCCGCCTTCCTGCGCGACCAGACGCGCGGTATTGGGACTGGTGCGGCCCTGGTACCAGCCCAGCGGGCGCGAACCCGTCACCTGCGTATGCAGGGCGATGCATTCGGCGATATGTGCGCGCTCCACCGCTTCGGGGATGTGCTGGTAATCGATCCAGCGCAACCCGTGGGAGGCGATTTCCCACCCGGCATCCTTCATCGCACGCACCGCGTCGGGATTGCGGGCCATGGCCATCGCGACACCGAACACCGTCACAGGCTGCTTACGCTGCGTGAAAATCCGGTGCAGGCGCCAGAACCCGGCCCGTGCACCATATTCATACAGGCTTTCCATCGCGATCGCGCGCGCACCGGGGATCGACGGCGCGCCGATCATTTCCGACAGGAACGCCTCCGACCCGCGATCGCCATGCAGGATGGAATTTTCGGCGCCCTCTTCATAATTGATGACGAACTGCACCGCGATACGCGCGCCACCGGGCCATTTCGGGTCAGGCGGTGACCCGGCATAGCCGACCAGGTCACGCGGATATCCGTTGGGCTGCTCCATCACATCACTCCCCATATTCCGCAAGGGCCGCATCCACGGCACGGCCGGAGACAAGGCCATGCCCCTCCTGGCGCAGCACCGCCTCCAGCGCGCCAAGCGTAAGCAGCACCCTGTTCTTCGCCGCGTTGTAGCCCATGGCACCAATCCGCCAGATCCGGCCCTGCAGGGGACCAAAGGCGGAACCGATCTCGATCTCGAAATCCTCGCGCATACGCGCGCGCACCTTCTCCCCATCGATACCTTCGGGGATGTACACACCGGTCACGTTGGCCATGCGGTGTGCGTCACTGCCGAACAGGGTCAGTCCCATCGCACGCAGGCCCGCCCCCATCGCGCGGGAGGCTGCGGCATGGCGGGCGAAACGCGCCTCCAGCCCTTCCTCGACCATGATGCGCGCGGCCTCGCGCGCGGCATACAGCATGCTGGTCGCTTCGGTATGGTGGTTCAGGCGCTTTTCGGACCAGTAATCCATGATCATGGACAGGTCGAAATAGTTCGAGGCAATACGCGCGCGCGTCCCGTCCGTGGTATTCGCGCTGCGGATCCCGGCCTCCACATGGCGGCGCGACATGATGTATGCGGCGGCACGATCCGAAATCGTGATGGGCGAGGACCCCGGCGGCCCCCCCATGCATTTCTGCAACCCGCCCGTCACGATATCCACGCCCCACCGGTCGGTTGCAACCGGCATCCCGCCCAGCGTCGCCGTCGCATCGACATAGGACAGGACATCATGCCTGCGGCACAGTTCCCCCACCCCGTCGAGTGGCTGCGCCATAGTGGTCGATGTATCGCCATGGATGCACGCCAGCACGTTGGGGCGGTGCGCGATGATGCCGTCCTCGATCTGTTTCAGGGTCGCGACCTCGCCCCACGGGATGTCGATGGTAAAAATTTCCGCACCGATCCGCTGCGCGATTTCCGACAGCAGCAGCCCGAACCGCCCCGCCCGCACGATCAGCAGCCGAGATCCCGGTTCCAGCAGCGAGACCAGCGCCGCCTCGATCCCCGCGCGGGCCGTGCCATCGACCAGGAACGTCCAGCGGTTTTCGGTCATGAAGACCGTACGGTACAGCGCCATCGTCTGGTTCATGTAGTCCGTCATTTCCGGGTCGAACTGCCCCAGCATGTCGGCGGCCATGGCGCGCAGCACGCGCGGATGAACGTTGACCGGCCCCGGTCCCATCAACATGCGTGCGGGAGGGTCGATCTGGCCAAAAATGTTCTGTGTCATCAGGAACGTCTTTCAAAAAGGCACACGAAATCCGTCAGCGCGCGCAGGGCGACCTCCACATCCGCCGCCGTCACGGCTTCGGCGGGGTTGTGGCTGATGCCCTTTTCACAACGGATGAACAGCATGGAGACGGGGACACGGTGCGCCATGACCATCGCATCATGGCCCGCGCCACTGACCAGCACGCGCGCGGGCACCCCGGTCACGTCCGCCACCGCCTGTTCCATCAGGACGGTCAGGCGCGGATCGCACGGGGTGGCGTCAAGATCCTGCTGCAACGTGACATCAAGGGTGATGTCACGCCGGGCGGCAATCTGGCGGATGTCGTCGATGATGGCACGCGCCGCCGCGTCACGCACCGCATTGGTGCCCGCACGGACGTCGATGGTGAACATCACGTCGCCGGGCACGACATTGGCCGCGCCGGGCTGTACCTCAAGCCGTCCCACCGTCGCGACAAGGTCGGCGGGGCCTGCATTGCCAACCCGTTCCACCGTGCCGATCGCCTCCGCCGCCGCCGCCAGCGCATCGCGGCGCAGGTGCATGGCGATCGTGCCCGCATGGCCCGCCATGCCCTGCATCGTCACACGGTAACGGTGCTGTGCCGCGATCGCGCTGACCACGCCCACGGCGCGGCCTTCGGCCTCCAGCACCGGCCCCTGCTCGATATGCGCCTCGACATAGGCCAGCACGCGATCGGGGGCGATCCGGGCTTCGTCGATCGTGGCAAGGTCGAGGCCGAATTCCGCCAGTGCCTCGGCCAGCGTGATCCCGTCACGATCGGCCATCGACAGGTCGAACCCGTCACGCACCCCCGCCACCGTGCGCGAGGTCAGCATGGCGGCGGGAAAGCGCGACCCTTCCTCATCCCCGAACCCGATCACTTCGATCGCGAAGGGAAAGCGCCGTCCGGCCCGCGCGAAACCGGCCACCACCTCAACCCCGAGGATGACGCCCAGCATCCCGTCATACCGGCCACCATTGCGCACGCTGTCCACGTGCGAACCGATCAGCAGCGACGGTGCATCGGGCACAGTGCCTTCGTAACGTCCCACCACATTGCCCACGGCATCGACGCGCACGGACATGCCGGCCTCATCCATCCATCCCGCGATGCGGTCCAGCGTCGCGCGATACCCCGCCCCGAGGTAGGGACGGAACAGGCCATCCGTGTCATCGGAATAGGGCGCGCGTCCCAGCAGGTCACACCGCGCCACGGCGCGCTGGCCCGAGGGAGGAAGCGCGGAAATCGGCGACAATCCTACCATGCTGCCACGCCTCCGTCGCTGCGCGGGTCGGTGGCCCCTTCGATCAGGCCGGTCCTGTCATGCCGCACCAGTGCGCCCGCATGCCCCATGGTGGAGGTGAACGGTCCCATCCGCTCCATCTGGTGACCTGCGGCCTGCATGCGCGCAATCAGTTCGGGGTCAAAGCGGTCCTCGTATTTCAGGCTGACGCTTTCCTCCCCCCATGTCCGGCCCAGCAGCCAGCGCGGCGCGGTGACCGCACGCTGCAGCGGTACGCCATAGCAGGCATAGCGGGTGAAGACGGCCGCCTGCGTCTGTGGCTGCCCCTCGCCCCCCATGGTGCCATAGACCATGGTCCGCCCGTCATCGAGGCGCGCGCCTGCCGGATTGAGGGTATGGAACGGCTTGCGCCCCGGACGCAGACCGTTCCACCCGTCGGGATCCATGCCGAAACTGGTACCCCGGTTCTGCCACACCACGCCGGTGCGCGGCAGGACGACGCCCGATCCATATTCGAAATACAGGCTCTGGATCATGCTGACGGCAAGCCCGTCGGAATCGATCACGCCCAGCCACACCGTATCGCCCGCCTGCGACGGGTGGGGCCACGGGGCCGCGCGCTGCGGGTCGATGGAGGCCGCCATCCGGTCCAGCGCGCCCGCATCATCAAGGATATCCTGCGCCTGCACCGTCATCAGCGCCGGGTCGCCCACATGCGTGTCGCGATAACGGAAGGCAAGCTTCGTCGCCTCCACCAGCGTATGCATGTAGTCGTAGCTGTCCACCTTCGCCGCGCGCAGGCGGTCGAACAGCGACAGGATCAGCAGGGAGGCCACGCCCTGCGTCGGCGGCGCCACGTTATAGAGGTCCGCCCCACGGATGCGTGCATGCAGCGCAGGCTGGTGCACGGCACGATGAGATTGCAGGTCCGACAGCGCAAGCGGACTGCCCAGCGCCGAAAGGTCGGCAGCAAGGTCGGCGGCGATACGCCCGCGATAGAAACTGTCCAGCCCCTCGTCCGCCAGCGCGCGCAGCGTGCGGGCAAGGCGCGGGTTGTGCAGGATGTCGCCCGCCTGCGGCAGGCGGCCTGCTGGCATGAACTGATCGGCGAAACCGGGGACGGCGCGCAGTTCATCGACCTTGGCGCGCGTGATGTCCGCCATCCCCGCCGTGACCGGAACACCCTGTTCGGCGTAATAGATCGCATCGCGCAGCACCCGGCCAAGCGGCAGCCCGGGCTGTAGCGCATGGCTCCATGACAGGGCCATGTCCCACCCGGACACCGTGCCCGCGACCGTGTTCGCCGCCAGCGGCCCACGCCACGGGATACGGTCCATCCCGGCATTGCGGTAGAACGCAACGTCGGCCTTCATGGCCGCCGCCCCGCTGGCGTCGATGCTTTCCGCACGCCCGTCCGGCCACAGCGTCAGCCAGAACGCATCGCCGCCAATGCCGGTCATGTGCGGATAGACCACCGCCAGCGCCGCCGCCGTGGCAACGGCGGCCTCGATCGCCGTGCCCCCGGCCTTGAGGATATCCAGCCCTGCCTGGCTGGCGAGGTGATGGGGCGATGTCACCATCCCCCGGCACGAACGCGGCGTGTTGAGCATGGTCGGTCAGCCCCCCGTGGTCAGCGGTGTGCAGCGGGCAAGTCCCGCGCGTTGCAGTTCCCCGGCCACGGCGAACAGGGCGGCCTCCGCCCCCGGCGCACCGATCAGTTGCAGCCCCAGCGGCAGGCCCGACGGATGCGCCAGCGGCGCGGACAGCACCGGCACCCCCGCAAGGCTGATGGGCTGGGTGAACAGGCCAAGGTTGGCGCGGGCCGGAACCTCCCGCCCCTCGACCATGATGGTCGGCTGGTCGATGCGCGGCGCGGGGCCCACAGTCGCGGGTGCCACCAGAACGTCATGCTGGCTGAACAGTTCATGGATGCGCGCACGAAACCAGCGACGGAAGCGCTGCGCCTGCACCAGGGTGGCCGACGGCAGCATCGCACCCGCCATCAGGCGGCTGCGCGTGGCGGGGTCGTACTGCATCGCGCGCTGGCGCAGGCGCGCCAGATGCAGGCTGCCGCCCTCGGCCGCGGTAATCAGGAAGGATGCGGCGCGCGCACGCGCGGCCTCGGGCAGTTCGACGACCGTCGTGCTGCCCAGGTGGCGCATCACTTCGTCAATGGCGGCAACGAAACCGGCATCGATATTGCGCGCGAACCATCCGCCAAGCCGCGCGATCCGCAGCGACGCGACATCGGGCAGCGCATCGGGCGCGCGGCCGTCCATGACCGCGAACACGGCGCGCAGGTCCTCCACCGTGTCCGCCATCGGTCCCACGACATCAAGGCTGGCGGCAAAGGGATAGGCGCCTTCACGCGGAATGCGGCCGAATGTCGGCTTCAGCCCCCATACACCGCACAGCGCGGCCGGCAGGCGGATGGAGCCATTGGTGTCCGACCCCAGCGTGAACGGCATCAGTCCCGCCGCCACCGCCGCCGCCGAACCACCCGACGACCCACCGGCAAGGCAGGCGGTGTCATGCGGGTTGCGCGTCGTGCCGGTATGCGCGTTCTCCGTGGAGAAGCCATAGGCGAACTCGTCCATGTTCAGGCTGGCCACCGCGATCGCGCCCTGCGCCTGAAGGCGCGCGACGACCGTTGCATCGTGCGTCGCGGGCGGGTTGCCACGCAGGACGATGGAGCCTGCCGTCGTCACCTCGCCCCGGATGTCGAACAGGTCCTTGACCCCGAACGGCACGCCCGCCAGCACGCCGGGGTCCTCGCCCCGGGCGATGCGCTGGTCGATCTGTTCGGCGCGCGCCACGGCGGCGGGGCCGAAGATGCGCGTCACGCTGTTGAAACGGGTGTCGCGTGCCTCGATATCGGCGATGACGCCGGTAATGACGGAAACGGCGCTGCGCCGTCCCGCGCGGACGTCACTTGCGATCTGCAACGCCCCGGTGGGGTGGCGCGTGTCGTGTGCCTGCGTCACGGGGTGTACTCCCCTGCCGGTTCGCACGTATCGGGCAGGACAAACCCGTTCAGCAGGTCGGCATATCCCTGCAGCAGCGCGGCATTCGCGGCCACGTCGTTCATGCAGGCCGGCGGGACGGCAAGCCCGATGCAGCGCGCGGCCTGCACCACTGGAAAGATGTCATCGCCGCCCTGCGCCACCGGCATCGGTGGTGGCACCGCATCGTCATTCATGGGGCTGCTCATGCGCTTCGTCTCCCGGAGATCTGTGTCGTTTACCGGTTTCTTTTAGACGGGATCACATGCGGGGGGGTCAAGGCTGATCAGTTCGGGCGTGTCATAGGACAGCAGGCTGTCGAGGTGGGCCTGACCGTCCGCGACATACAGGTCGCGCCCGATGCCCTGCGCCAGACGCTCGACGCCGAAGCGCATGCCGCTGATGGAAGCACCCGACAGCCCCATGCTCGGCGTGGCGGAGAAGGTGAAGTTGTGGATGTTCGCCAGCATCGGCGCCAGCGGGTCGGCCGGGTCGCGCGCGACGAACTGGTACCGCTCCCCAAGGTAGGGATAGGCGCCCAGAACCTCGCTTTCCTCGCCCGCGGGCGGGGTATAGCGCTCCCCCCACAATGCCACGGCATGCGCGAACGAACGGGTTTCGGGACGGCGCGACAGGTCCACGGCGAAACCGGTGCCGATGATGACGAAATCGAACGTCATCTCCCCCTTCGGGGTCTGCACCACGATCTCGTCCCCGCGCATGGACACGCCCTGCCACGGGCATCCGGTGTGATAGGCGAAATTCGCATGCCTGCGGCAACGCCAGAACGTGTCCTGCGGCGGTGGCTGGTTCAGTTCGAAGATGCGCCGCATGAAGCCCCAGCGAAGCCGGTCCTCCAGCGCGCAGAAATAGGCGAGGAAGCCCGTATTCTCCATCCAGCGGTACGGGTTGATCGAAGGGATTTCCCGGCGGCGCAGGCATAGCGTGACCGACCCGGCCCCGGCCTCGAGCGCGGTGGCGGCATTGTCGAAGGCCGAAGCCCCCGCACCCAGCACGCCCACGCGCCTGCCCTTCAGGGCGGCGAAATCAATGGATTCGGACGTATGGGCAAAGCGTTCGCGCGGCAGGCTGTCGCGGATGAAGGCGGGCACATGCCATTCGCCACATCCCTCGATCCCGGTCGCGAGCACCAGCTTGCGCGCGTAATGGACCTGCCGTTCCCCCGACGCGGTGCGAAACGACAGGCGCAGCAGGCCGTCTTCCCACGTTACCCCTTCGAACGCATGGTCATTGGCGACCGGCAGGTCGAGGATGTCGCGATACCAGTCCAGATAGGCCTGCCAGTCCTGACGCGGGATCTTGTCGAGCTTTTCCCACGCCTGCACGCCATAACGCGCCTCGAACCATGCACGCGGCGTCAGGCTGGGCACGCCAAGGTCGGGGCCGGTGACATATTTGGGCGTGCGCAGGGTAATCATGCGCGCGAACGTGACCCATGGCCCCTCCCCCCCGCGCGGGGCACGGTCGAACACCTGCACGTTGTCGATGCTGCCGCGCTTGAGCGCAAAGGCCGTGGCAAGGCCGCCCTGTCCCGCGCCGATGATCGCGACATCCAGCACGCGCCGCCCGTCATGATAGCGCGGCGGCACCCATTCGCGCCGGGGATAGCCAATGACCCCGAGGTCACGGCGCACGGCCCTGCCGAGCGCGTCAAGACCATCGCGTGCGTCCGTGCCGTCATGTCCGTGCATCGTCATCTGCCTGTCCCACCGTCATTCGCGTCGTTACCGATGCAGCGGCCATGGCGTCCCCCGACGCCATGCCAGGCTGTCCCCCCAACCGCACCGTTGATGGAACCAGTGTAATCAGGCAGGCGTCTGTTTCGTCCAGTAGAATGATTTGACCATTCTGTTTCCGAAAACAGAACAGCAGGCCCGGACAGGTGCTTACAGGACCTGTTCGTCCCCCACGCCCTGAATGCGGCGCAGTTCCTGGCGCAGTTCCTCGATCACCGTTTCCAGCAATGGCGGCAGCCAGCGCGATTCCCGCACATAAACCCCAAGGTCCGTCACCGCGCGCGTATCGCGCAGCGGCACATGGCACAGGCGTTCATGCCCGGCCTGCATCTCCACCGCCAGGGGCGACTGGAACGCAAGGCCGCTGCCGGCGGCGACCATGCGATTGGTCAGTTCGATGGAACCTGTATGCAGCACGACATGCAGGTGTTCGTGCCACGGGCGCAGCATCGGTTCCATGACACGGTACAGCGACAGGGTGCGCGTCGGCAGGATCAGGCGATGGCGGACACATTCCTCGATCGTGACGGTGCGCAGGTGCGCGACGGGATGGTCGGGCCGCACCACCGCGCCGACCGGGAAATGCGCCACCGCGACACGGCGCAAATCGGGATACAGCGCCAGTGAAAACGCGATGCCAAGGTCCACGCTGCCATCCTGCAGGGCGGAGACGATGTTCTTGGGCGAGCCGATTTCCACATTCAGGTCCACGGCCGGATACATCCGCGTGATCCGTTCAAGCAGCGGCGGCAGGAGCTGCCCGGTCACGCCCTCCACCGCCATGATCCGCAACCTCCCGTCCTGACGGCCGGACAGGGCGTTGATCTGCTCCTCCGTGCGGGCGGCGTCCTGCATGACGGTCACGATATGCCGCGCCATGATGCGCCCCACCTCCGTCAGGACCATGCCTTCGGGCAGGCGGTCGAACAGCGGCGCGCCGACCTCCGCCTCCATCTGCGCAAGCTGCCGGGTCAGGGCGGAGGGCGTGACGTTCAGGCGGCGCGCGGCCTCGCGGATGGAGCGGCATTCGCGCACGGCGTTGAAATAGGAAATCCCCCGCGCGTGCAGGCGCATCATGCGTGGGGTGCGCAGGACGGGTTCACTCATGATGCCACCCCTGCGGCGCGACGGGCGGCCTCACCATGCCCGCAACCACCATGGCGGCGTGACGCCATCGTTCCACCATCGCGCATCGCACGCCATCTCCCATCAAGGTCCACCCCAGCATCCATCGCATCCGGCACCGCCGCGCCCCCATGGGGACAAGGCGGTACGGAACATGCCCCGCGATGATACTTCATTCCCGCGACACCGCCAGAGAGTGCACCGGCAAAAGACGATCCGTGCTATCCCCCCTGCATCGCAAGGTGCGCCCTGCGCCGGATGCGCGCGGCAAGGTCCCGCCCGAAACAGGGCCGGTCAACATGCTGCCCCCCACCCGCCACGCATGGATGTGTCACGGACCACGCCACGGCACCGCCACGTACCACATGCCGGACCGCGCCGGACACGGTGGGCGCGCCCGGGCACGGGGACAGCGCCCGCGCCGGTGCCTGCGGATCCCATAGCAGGAGGTCGGCATCCGCCCCCACCATGATCGCGCCCTTGCGGGGATGGATGTTGAATGCGCGCGCCGCATTGGCCGACGTGACGGCCACGAATTCCTCCGCCGACAGGCGACCGGCACACACCCCATGATGCCACAACAGCCCCATGCGCCCCGCAAGGTCGGGCATGGCGTCCGTCCCATCCCCACCCGCGCCGCTGGCACTCATGCCCAGCACACCCGCCGCCAGCGCGCCCCACAATGGCGCATGCTGCGCACCATCGCGCAGCGGCGGCAGGCCGTCATCGCAGGGCAATGTGTCCAGATCGTCCCCCTCCAGCACGAGATGCCGGGGCAGGACCTCCGCACTGACGCGCTGCCCGCGCAGGCGCGCGGCGGCGATGGCGTCCACCGCGCCGCGCGTGGAGACCGGCCCGACATGGACCGGCGCACCCAGCACACCCGCCATCATGATGGCACGCGCAATGCCGCTTCCCTCGATCGGGGGGGCACAGGACAGGGCCTGCGCCTCCGCCCCCTCGATCCCGGCGCGGTGCAGGCCCGCGCGCAGGTAGGCCGTGACCTGCCCCCCATGGCCGTCGAACGCACATAACGCGCCCAGTTCCAGCGCATGGTCGATCACGCCCATGACCTGCGTATCGTCCATCGCCCCACCGCAGGACAGGCGAAAGGAGTTCACGCCGCACGCCTGCGTCACCTCCGCCATGCCCCGCGCGACATCCGTATCCCAATGCCCGATCATCATATGGGCGGACACATCGACCCCAGCCCCGCGCGCGGCCTGCCGCCAGTCCCGCCATGCCGCCCGCAGGCCCTGCCCGCGTGGCGCGGCGACGCAGTCGATCACGGTGGTCGTTCCCGCCGCCAGCAATGCCGGTCCCACACTGGCCATGCGATGTGCATCCGCGCCGATGCGGGTATGCGGGTCCACCCCGCCAGGCATCACCAGCAGGCCGCCCGCATCCAGCACGTCACAGCCGGCCGGGATGTCCAGCGACGGGCCAATGGCGGCGATTTCGCCATCATCGCCACACAGGACGTCGATCCTGAACGAAGCCTCCGCCGTGACCACCGTCCCGCCACGCACCAGCAGCATCATACCCCCGCCATGGATAAGTGATTGATAAACGAATAAAAGTTTCCGGGTGCCGGTTTTTTTCAAAAAGGCGGCGTCCTTCGAAGCTTTTTGAAAAAAGCTTCACCAAAAACTTTTTAATGTTTGCCTCCGGTGTGGTCCCGGAGTCAGGCGCATTCCTCGATCCCGGTGGCGACCGACAGGCTGCTGCCCAGCCGATCCAGCCTGCGCCGCACGCTTTCGCCCTGTATCACGGCCCGCCCCGACGCAAAGCGCAGGACCAGCCTGTCCCCATCGAACACAAGTTCCGTCCCGCGCAGCAGCGCATCGGTCCCGCCACTGACGCTGTAGGCCAGGCGCAATGCCTGCCCCAGCACCAGTGCGCGTGCGAACTGCGTCTCGTCCAGCAGCAGGCGCGACGGTTCAAGGCACGACGTCGCCATGTCCACGCCGTAACGCACCGCCAGCGTCAGGGCGAGGAAGGCGCGCGCCTCGTGCGAAAATCCCACCCCCTGCATGCGCAGGATCCGCAGGTAGGTCTGCTCCGCCCGGTATTCGGGATGGTCATACGACCCGACATCCGACATCCAGCACGCGGCATGGCGCAGGCGACGGGCCACATCCCCCTCCCCGGGGAAAAGCGGCGCGGTCCATGTCGCAAGGCGCAGCGGCAGCGTCATGCTGCGGCCCAGGCGGCCACACATCTCCCGCGCCACGGCCTCCTGCGGGTCCATGTCGGCCACGGCGGCCGCGACCTTGCGCATGTACCATCCCTCCCGCAGGCCATCGACGCAGAAGACCAGGCGCGCAGGCTGCACCCGGCGGATCAGGCGACGCAGCACGGTGGCGGCAAAGGGCGCATCCTCCAGCCGCTTGCGCGGCACCCCCGGCAGGCGTTCAAGCGTCCGGCGCGACGAACCGATGATCCAGTCCGCCATCTCCCGCGCGGCTTCCGCGCCAAGTTCGTAAAGATGGACGATATTGAGCGGATAGGACGTACGCGCGATCTGCAGGCGCGCCAGCGCGCGGAACCCGCCGCCCACCAGATACAGCGACCGTCCCCGCACATCATCCAGCCATCCGATCTGCGACAGGTCGGTGTCCACGACCTGTCGCGCCTGCGCAAGGTCCCCCTGCGCGCGGTCATTGAGGCGGATGACCCCGAGCGGCAGCGTGCAGGCATTGAGTTTCTGCCCCCCCACCAGCCGGATCAGTTCCAGCGAACCGCCACCGATATCGGCCACAAGCCCGTCGGCATCGGGAATCCCGCACAGCACGCCGGTGGCGGAATAATCGGCCTCCTGCTCCCCCGACAGGATGTGGATCGGCACGCCGGGCAGGCGTGCGCGCAGGCCGGCCACGAATTCCGGCCCGTTGGTGGCATCACGCACCGCCGCCGTGGCCAGCACCTCGAACGGGCTTGCATCCATGCCGCGCGCGATCGCGTTGAAACGGGCCATGACCTCCATGGCCATCGGCACCGCCTCTTCATTCAGGCGGCCCGTCGCGTTGAGGCCACGGCCAAGGCGCAGCACCACCTTTTCGTTGAAGATCGGCACCGGGTTGCGCGAAATCCCGTCAAACACCACCAGGCGCACGGAATTGGAACCCAGGTCGATGACGGCGGAACGGTCCTGCCCCGATGCGCCGCTCATGCCCGGGGTCCGGCCATGGTGGCGGGGGCCGGTGCGTCAGGGATGTCTTTCATGCCGGCCATGACGCTGCTGTCCTTGGTTTAATCCTCAATACTCTGCTCCGTGTGCCACGGCTGTGATGCGCTGACGCGGATACCGCCATCACCGGGGGCACGTCCACCACCCGAGGGATGTTCCATGAAATATTCGTGGGCCGAAAATGGCGCACGTCCCGGCTCCAGCCGTCTCCATACGCCATTTCGCTGCAATATCCATGACTGGAGGTTGTCCTTCAGGTCCGCCATCATGATCTGGTTCAGCACACGGTCATGTACCGCCGGGTCGCGCATGGGCACCATGCTTTCCACCCGCCAGTCCATATTGCGCACCATCCAGTCGGCCGAGGAGATGTAGAGTTTCGCCTTGCGCGACGGCAGGCGATGCCCGTTGCCAAAGGCATAGATGCGCGCATGTTCGAGGAAGCGGCCCACGATCGACTTCACCCGGATGTTTTCCGAAAGGCCCGGCACACCCGGACGCAGGCAGCAGATGCCGCGCACCACCGCCATGATATGCACCCCCGCGCATGACGCGGCATAAAGCCGGTCGATCAGCCCCGGATCGACAAGGGAGTTCATCTTGAGCCAGATGCGCCCCGGCCGCCCGGCCTTCACATGCTCGATTTCCGCATCGATCAGTTCATTGAGGGTGGAGCGGATGGTCACGGGGGAAAAGGCGATCGCCTCCATCCGCGCGGGCATGGCATAGCCGGTCATGTAATTGAACAGCCGCGCCGAGTCGCGCACCAGTTCCGGGTCGCAGGTGAAGAACGACAGGTCGGTATAGATGCGCGCCGTGATCGGGTGGTAATTGCCGGTCCCGAAATGCGCGTAGGAGCGCAGCGTCCCGCCCTCGCGCCGGACGACGAGGCTGAGCTTCGCATGGGTCTTGAGGTCGGAGAAGCCGAACACGACCTGCACGCCCGCCGCCTCCAGCGCGCGGGCAAGGCGGATGTTCGCCTCCTCGTCGAAACGCGCGCGCAGTTCGACCATCGCGGTGACGGACTTGCCCGCCTCCGCCGCCTCGATCAGGGCCTTGACGATCGGGCTGTCGCGCGACGTGCGGTACAGCGTCTGCTTGATCGCCACCACCGCCGGGTCCAGCGCCGCCTGCCGCAGGAACTGCACCACCACGTCGAAACTCTCGAACGGGTGGTGCACGATCATGTCGCGCGCGCGGATCGCGGCAAAGCAGTCGCCCCCGCAATCAATGATCCGTTCGGGGAAACGCGGCGTATAGGGCGGGAACAGGAGGTCGGGCCGGTCATCGACGATCATCTGCTTGAGATCGACGACACCGATCAGCCCCGACTGCACCAGCACCTCGTCCGGGGGGGCATCAAGGGACGCCGCCATCGACCGGGCAAGGTCCTCGGGCATGCGCGCCTCGATATCGAGGTGGATGACCACACCGCGACGCCGGCGTTTCAGCGCGCTTTCATACGAACGGACCAGGTCCTCGGCCTCGTCCTCGAACTCCACGTCGGTGTCGCGCACGACGCGCATGACGCCCCATTCGCCCGCGACAAGGCCGGGGAACAGGCGGCCGATGCACATCACGATCAGGCGTTCGAGCAGGATGAAGCGCGTCTGTCCCGGCGGCGACAGGGAATCGGGCATGCGGATGAAGCGTTCGATGCGCGAGGGCAGCAGGATCAGCGCCTCCATCACGAACTGCCCGGTGCGCGCGTTCATCAGGCGCAGCGCCTGCGCGATTCCCATGTTGGGAATGAACGGCAGCGGATGGGCCGGGTCGATCGCAAGCGGCGTCAGCACGGGGAAGACACGCTCCATGAAGCAGGTGTCGAGCCATTCGCGCTCCGCCGTGTCCAGTTGCTCCTCGTCACACAGCACGATGCCCGCGCCGGAGAGTTCATGCAGCAGGTCGCGCCAGATGCGCTGCTGCTCATGCAGGAGGCGGGCGGTACGCTCGCGCACCGCGACAAGTTGCTGCGCCGGGGTCAGGCCATCGGGCGACGGCGCGATCAGCCCCTCGCGCACCTGTCCGACAAGGCCCGCGACACGCACGGAGTAGAATTCGTCAAGGTTGCTGGCGCTGATGGACAGGAACCGCACCCGTTCCAGCAGCGGGTTGCGCGGGTTGTCCGCCTCGTCCACCACGCGCTGGTTGAAGTCCAGCCATGACAGTTCACGGTTGATGAAGCGTTCGGGCGAATTCATGCCGGGGCATGGCGCTTCCGCAACCTGCTCATGCACCACCAGCGCCTGCGAGGGCGGCTCCTTGCGCGTGCGGGCGCGCGGGGCCCGGCGCACGGGACGGCGCGGCGCGTCTTTGCCATCCCCGGCCGCCGGGGTGGTGGAGGCTGACTTGCGCGGAGGTCTGGACAAGGAACTCGATCTCCCGATTGGGGGCCTGCGTGCGGGGGACGGGCATGGCCGGAAGGACAGGTCCACCCACACTAGGCCAGCAGCCCGAACCTTGACCAGAGGGCGCGCGCCTATTCCGCCCCGTCCACCATGATGGCGTCGGCATCCGGGTCGCTGTCCATCCCCATGTCCGCCATGGCCGGGTCATGCGCCAGCAGGTCGCCCAGTTCCGCGATCGCCATCGCGCGCGTTACCGCCCGCCCGGTGGCAAGGGCCACATGGTCCAGCCGCCGCGCCACCTCCAGCATGGTTGCGGCCGTGCGCGGCAGGCGCGGCAGCAGCCAGTCCACGACGGCGGGGGCCACGACGATCTGGCGTTCGGCCAGCAGGCGCAGCAGCACGATACGCAGCAGCATGTCCTCGGGCTGTCGCACCTCCACCGCCATGGTCGCGCGCAGCCTGCTGCCAAGGTCGGGCAATGTGACGGGCCAGTGCGCGGGCGGTCGGCGGCCACTCAGGGCAAGGGCCATGCCATGTTCGCGCGCGCCATTGAGCAGGTGCAGCACCGCGCGTTCATCCCCGCAGCGTTCGGCATCGTCCACCGCGATGGCCACGATGCCCGACCCGCGTCCCGCGCCAAAGATGCGCGCGACATCCGCGCGCGTCAGGTCCGGCCCCGACAGCAGCACGGCATCATGCTCGGCGGCCCATATTTCCAGCAGGTGCGTCTTGCCACATCCGCGCGCGCCCCACAGGGCAAGCCGCCGGTCGGGCCATGCCGTGCGGCCAAGAAGCCATGCGCGCGCGACCGCGTTGGACGGCGCGGCCACGAAATCCGCGCGCGTGAAGCGTGGCATGTGCGCAAAGGGCAACACAAGCTGCCCGATCGTGTCGCGGATCGGCATTTTCTCCGTTTTCAGCCCCGTGCACCCAACCACCGCTTGGAGCGCGGCCCCGGCTTGACGTAAAGAAGCGCGAAGACCGTATTGACCCCAATGCTGTCGCATCCATCGCGTCCTCCATAGCCTGCGTGCGGGAGTCCGGGGAAGCGATAGTTTGACGATGAAGGCCCTTGCGCATGACCTCCGCCGCTTCCACCCCCTCCACCCCCCTGTCCACCGACGCCACGGACGCGACCGCGGGCGCAACCTATCGCGACGCGGGCGTGGACATCGCCGCGGGCGACGCGCTGGTGGAGGTGATCAAGCCCGCAGCGCGCGCAACCGACCGTCCCGGCACGATGGGGGGACTTGGCGGCTTTGGCGCCCTGTTCGACCTGAAGGCGGCAGGCTTCACCGACCCGGTGCTGGTGTCGTGCACCGATGGCGTGGGCACGAAGCTGATGATCGCGATCGAAAGCGGCCTGCATGAAACGGTGGGCATCGACCTTGTGGCGATGTGCGTGAACGACCTTGTGGTACAGGGGGCGACGCCGCTCTTCTTCCTTGATTATTTCGCAACGGGCCACCTGTCGGTGGACGACGCGGCCAAGGTCGTGCGCGGGATCGCCGCTGGCTGCTCCGGTTCCGGCTGTGCCCTCGTGGGGGGGGAGACGGCGGAAATGCCGGGCATGTATGCCGCGGGCCATTATGACCTTGCCGGGTTCTCGGTCGGGGCGGCCGAACGCACCGCCCTGCTGCCGCGCGACATCCGCCCCGGCGACACGCTGATCGGCCTGCCGTCGGCGGGCGTGCATTCCAACGGCTTCTCGCTGGTGCGCGCCATCGTCAAGCGCTCCGGCCTGGCATGGGACGCGCCGTGCCCCTTCGCCGGGGGGCAGACGCTGGCGCAGGCGCTGATGACCCCGACGAAGCTGTATGTCCATCAGATGCTGAACCTGCATCATGCGGGCCTGCTGCAGGCGGCGGCGCACATCACCGGCGGCGGCCTGCCGGGCAACCTGCCGCGCGTCCTGCCGCGTGGCATGCGCGCCGTGATCGACGCCGCATGGCCCGTCCCGCCCGTGTTCAACTGGCTGGCGAAGACCGGGCAGGTCACGACGGAGGAAATGCTGCGCGTCTTCAACTGTGGCCTTGGCATGGTGCTGGTCACCCGTGACCCCGAAACCGTGATGAAGCGCCTGCACGATGCCGGTGAAGCCGCCCATGTCATCGGCCGGATCGAGGCCGCCGGCAGCGCCGACGCGCCGGCGTCGCTGGAGATGAAGGTGTCGCCCGATTTCGGCGTGGCGGGTACGGGCGCCTGAGGATGACGGCCACGACGAAACGCCCGATCGGTATCCTCATCAGCGGGCGCGGCAGCAACATGGGCGCGCTGATCGCGGCGTGCGCGGCACCGGATTATCCCGCGCGCATCGCCATCGTCATCAGCAACAACCCCGACGCACCGGGGCTGGAGACCGCGCGGGCGGCGGGACTTGCGACGAAGGCGATCGACCATCGCACCTTCGGCCGCGACCGCGCGGCGCATGAACGCGTGATCGACGCCACCCTGCGCGATGCGGGGGTGGAGGTCGTCTGCCTTGCCGGATACATGCGCCTGCTGACGCCGTTCCTGACGCAGGCATGGGCGGGGCGGATGCTCAATATCCATCCCAGCCTGCTGCCTTCCTTCCCGGGCCTGCACACGCATGAACGCGCGTTGCAGGCCGGGGTGCGGCTGCATGGATGCACCGTGCATCTGGTCACGGAGGTGATGGACGAAGGCCCGATCATCGGGCAGGCGGCGGTGCCGGTCCTGCATGGTGACACGCCCGACAGCCTCGCCGCGCGTATCCTGACGCAGGAGCACCTGCTGTATCCGGCGGCGCTGCGCCGGGTGCTGATGCCTGACACACGGCCCGAAGCCACAGCGGACGCGCTGTTGTGTGTCTGAAACAATCTGTTGATAACAAATAAAAGTTTTCGGGCGCCGCCTTTTCCCAAAAAGGCGACGTCTTTCGAAGCTTTTTGGAAAAAGCTTCACCAAAAACTTTTGATACTTTCTCTCCCGCGCATAAAAAAAGCCGGCATTGCTGCCGGCTTTTCCCACTGATGTCCGAACGGACGATCAGGGCAGGATTTCGGTGCCTGCGAAGAAGAACGAGATTTCGTTCTTCGCGTTTTCCAGGCTGTCGGAGCCATGGACGGAGTTCGCTTCGATGCTTTCGGCGAACTGCGCGCGGATGGTGTGGGCCTCGGCCTTCTTCGGGTCGGTCGCGCCCATCACTTCACGGTTCTTCGCCACCGCGTTTTCGCCCTGCAGCACCTGCACGACAACCGGGCCGGAGACCATGAAGGACACCAGATCTTTGTAGAACGGGCGTTCCTTGTGCACTTCGTAGAACGCGCCAGCGGTGGCGGGCGTAAGCTGGATGCGCTTCTGCGCCACGATGCGCAGGCCCGCGTCCTCGAACACGGCATTGATCTTGCCGGTCAGGTTGCGGCGGGTCGCGTCGGGCTTGATGATCGACAGGGTACGTTCGACAGCCATGGAACTGGCTCCTTTAACTCAAATACATTGGTTCGACAGGACACGATGCCCGTCGAAGGGCAGGTGTCCCTGCCTCACGCCATCTAGAGCATATCGGTCAGGACTGGTAGGTACTACTGCGACGAATCCTGCCATCCGCGCCACATATTCCCGGAGTATCGCGTTTCGTGAGCCTGCTTGTCATATCCGACCTGACCCTTCGCATCGCTGGACGCACCCTTCTCAACGGGGCCAGCCTGACCATTGATCCCGGCCGCAAGGTGGGGCTGGTCGGGCATAACGGGGCGGGGAAATCGACGCTGCTGGCGGCCATCGCGGGGGATATCGCGCCCGATGGCGGGGAAATCCGCCTGTCGTCGCGCGCGCGCATGGCCCGCATCCGCCAGGAAGCCCCCACCGGGCATGGATCGCTGCTCGACACGGTGCTGGCGGGGGATACCGAACGCACCGCACTGCTGGCGGAGGCCGACAGCGCGACCGACCCGATGCGCATTGCCGACATCCATGAACGCCTGCGCGCCATCGACGCCCACAGCGCGCCCGCCCGCGCGGCGGGGATCCTGTCGGGGCTGGGCTTCGACATGGCGGCGCAGGCGCGCCCGGTTTCGGACTTTTCGGGGGGATGGCGCATGCGCGTGGCGCTGGCGACCGCGCTGTTCCTCAATCCCGACCTGCTGCTGCTTGATGAACCGACCAACCATCTCGACCTTGAGGCGACGCTGTGGCTGGAGGGGTGGCTGGCGCGCTTTTCGGGTGCTGCCCTGATCGTCAGCCATGATCGCGGACTGCTGGACCGTGCGGTGGACGCCATCGCCCACCTTGACCGCGGCAAGCTGACGCTGACCCCCGGCGGGTATGAGGAGTTCGTGCGCATCCGCACCGAACAGGCCCTGCAGCAGGCACGCATGGCCGAACGCATCAATGCCCGCCGCGCACACATGCAGTCCTTCGTGGACCGCTTCCGCGCCAAGGCGACCAAGGCGAAACAGGCGCAGGCACGGCTCAAGGCGCTGGAGAAGCTGCCGGTCATCGAATCGGTGGTGGAGGACGCACCCAGCCAGTTCTCCTTCCCCGAACCCTCCCCCCTGCCGCCGCCGATGCTGACGATGGACCGGGTTTCGGTCGGGTATGGCGACACCACCATCCTGTCGAACCTGTCGCTGCGTATCGACATGGAGGACCGCATCGCGCTGCTTGGCGCGAACGGCAATGGCAAGTCCACCTTCGCCAAGCTGGTGGCCGGGCGGCTTGCGCCGCAGTCGGGCACCCTGTCGCACAGTCCGCGCCTGCGCGTGGGTTATTTCGCGCAGCACCAGGCGGAGGAACTGCGCCCCGACGAAACGCCGGTCGATCACATGGCCCGCGCCCTGCCCGATGCGACACCCGTGGCGGTGCGCTCGCAACTGGCGCGCTTCGGGCTGGATGCGGCGCGTGCCGAAACGGTGACGCGCGACCTGTCGGGGGGGGAGAAGGCGCGCCTGCTGCTGGCGCTGGCCACGCGCGATGCGCCGCACCTGCTGATCCTCGACGAACCGACCAACCATCTCGACCTTGACGCGCGCGACGCGCTGATCCGCGCACTGGCGGAATTCGAGGGCGCGGTGCTGCTCATCAGCCATGACCCGCACCTTGTCGAACTGGTGGCCGACCGGCTGTGGCTGGTGGGCGATGGCGGGGTCCGCACGTTCGAGGGCGACATGGCGGAATATCGCGCGTGGCTGATCGAACGCGCCCGCGCCGCGACCTCCGGCGGCGACAGTGCGCGTCCCGCCCCTGCCCCCCGGCGCGAGGACCGGCGCGAACGTGCCGAGGCCCGCAAGGCGCTGGCCCCGCTGCGCCGGCGCATCCGCGACGCGGAAGCCCGCATGGCGAAGCTGGCGGCCGAACAGGCGAAGGTGGAGGCGCGTCTGGCCGATCCCACCCTGTATGAAGCGGCGGACAGCGCGGACGAAGTCACGAAGCTCAACACCCGCCTTGCCGCGCTGCGCCGCGACCATGCGGCGGCGGAAGAGGACTGGCTGGCCGCGGAAACGGAACTGGAGGAAGCCGAGGCCGAATGAACGGCCGGGAGGACTCCGAAAACCATTTCCGGGTCCTTGAGTGATGAAAATAAAAGTTTCCGGGATAGCTTCCCCAGAAACTTTCAAATGATTTTCAGCCGGTCTTACACGCTTCCTTCATTCCGGGGACGGCATCTGTCGTTCCCGGCGGCGCCCTGCGTCCCATGCCAAAAAAATCGCCATCCCGCCGGGGCACCGGGCAGGTCCGTGCGTTTGACCTGAGCCCCTTGCGCATGCGGGGCAAAACGGTTCCGATTCCCCCATAATCCACCAACCCATGGATATCTTTATGGCCTCTTCCACCACCGAGCATGATACCGGCCATGACACGGGCCACGACACCGCGCCGGAGTCCCACGGCGATGCAGGTGACGACGCCCCGACCAACCCGCAGGCCGAACAGCTTGCGCGCATCCACCACCTGCTGCGCCTTGCCCTGACGATCACGGTACTGGTCGTGTCGATCTGGCTGGTGGGTGACGTGCTGATGGTGCTGTTCGCGGCGACCCTTGTGGCCGTGATCCTGCACAACCTGGCGCGCCATCTGGAACGGCGCACACGCATGCCTTACTGGATCGCGCTGAGCATTGTCGTGCTGACCATCATCTCCGCCCTGACCGCCCTGATCTGGAGCAGCGGCCCGGAGATTTCCGAACAGGCCATCCGCCTGCGCACGGCACTGAGCGAGCAGGCGCACACCCTGCGCGACCATATGGGTGACAGCACGCTGGGGCGCATGATCCTCGACAACCTGCCGACCTCCTTTGGCGGGAACGAACATTCCTCCGGCGGCAGCGGATTCGGCTCCATCGCCGGGTCGATGACCGGGTTCGTGACCTCCGCCTTCGGTGCGGCGGGCACGCTGGCGGTCATCCTGATCGCGGGACTGTATTTCGCCATCTCGCCCGAAATCTATGTCAACGGCATGCTGCGCCTTGTGCCGCGCATCTACCGCATGCGCACGCGCGACCTGCTGCTGACGGCGGGACAGACGCTGTGGGCATGGACGGCGGGACAGGCGCTGGACATGACGGTGGTGGGACTGCTGTCGTTCATGGGGCTGTGGATCATTGGCGTGCCGCTGGCACTCGCCCTTGGGGTCGTGGCGGGACTTGCGAACTTCATCCCCTATATCGGCGCGTTCGTCGGGGCGGTGCCTGCCGTGCTGATCGGCCTGTCGCAGGGCACGCGGGAGGGACTGACGGTGCTGGGCCTGTATGCCGCCATCCAGTTCTTCGAAGGAAACGTCATGGCGCCACTGATCCAGCGCCATGCCGTGAAGATGCCGCCCGGCCTGACCATCCTGTCGCAGACGATCTTTGGCACGATCCTTGGCATCCCGGGGCTGATCCTCGCCTCCCCGCTGACGGCGGCGCTGCTGGCGATGATGGACCGGGCCACGCCGAAACTGTCGGATGACGAGCGGGTCTGAACAGTCAGGAAAATAAAGTTGTAAACGTTTCCGGGTGTCGCCTTTTTTCAGAAAGGCGACGTCTCCTGAAGCTTTTTGGAAAAAGCTTCACCAAAAACTTTTACTCTATGAACAGGTATTCCAGACGGGCCTATGCCAGCGTCGCGACATCGACATAGGCCATGCCCGCGTTGCGGGCGGCGGTCATGCCTTCACGGCTGTCCTCGAAGACAAAGCAGTGTTCGGGCGCGACACCAAGGCGCTGGGCCGCCGCAAGGAACAGGTCGGGCGCGGGCTTGCCATGCGCCACGTCGTCAATGGTCAGCATGGCATCGAACAGGTGGTCGAGTCCCACACGCGTCAGCGACGCCTCCACGATCCGGCGCGACCCGTTGGAGGCCACGGCCATCGGCAGGCGGCGGTGATATTCCCGCGCGATCGACGCCACGACCGAGATTTCCTCCAGGTCCACCAGCATGTCATGCAGGCTCTGCCGCGCGGTCGCGATGATCAGTTCGCGATCCACCGCAGCCCCAAGCCTGTCCTCGACGATATCGAGCACCATATGTTCCGACAGGCCCCCCTGCCCCCGGAACCATTCGCGCGAAATGGGCCGTCGGGTCACCTGCTCCAGCGTCGTCATCCACGCCCGCAGGTACAGCGGCAGCGTATCGACCAGCGTCCCGTCGCAGTCGAAGATCAGCGCCTTCACGCCCGGCGGCACGACACTCATGGAAAGGCGGACCGGGGATAGTCGAACTGGTTGGCCAGTTCACGCAGCGGGGCGAAGTCCTTGTCATTGAAATGATGGATCCGGATGACCGCGCCGGGCTTTTCCTCGATGAAGACGGTGTTGTTCCAGTCGGCGGCGCTGATCCCGGTCCACAGGGTAATGCGGAACGGCCCGGAATCCGCGGGCGCGCCGGACGCGTTGTCAACATGCGCCACCTGCATTTCCATCACGGCGTCCCCGCTCGACGGGGGGGTCTGGCCCAGCGGGCCCCAGCCCGATTTGTGCTCCGCCAGCCAGTCATTGAGCATCTTGACCTGTGCCGCGGTCAGGACCCGGTCCTTGCGCATCGGGCCGACGGACATGGTCCCTGACTGCAACTGCGGGAAGGTCAGCGGATGGAAATTGGGCATGGCCATCGACCACAGCCCCGCGGCCGTACCAATCGTGATGACCAGGAACCCGATCAGCAGGGCTGTCTCGCGTCTCATATGTGTCTGTTCTCCCTGGCGCGTGGATATGCGCCGTGTGCCACGGGACGCGCGGACGCACGCCCCATCACTGCCGGATCACGCGGCAGGCTGCGATATTGTGATCCAATACCGCAAATCCCCCGCCCGCGACCACCCTGCCAATGGCGGGACAGACGCGCGCCCGCGCCATCCCCACACGCCATTTTCAACCGTCGTCACGCACCGCATACGGCGGCCACGACCCGCGCCACGTCATGATCCGTCAGCACGGAATGCAGCGGCAGGGCGAGGATACGGCGCGACAGATCCTCCGACACCGGCAGGGATACGCCGTCATGATGCGGCCGGTACGCAGGCTGAAGGTGCAGGGGCATGGGGTAATAGACGGCGCTTGCGACATTGCGGGCCTTCATCTGTTCCTGAAGCGCCGCGCGGTCCTGCGCATCGCGCGTCAGCACGGAATAGATCGCCCAGGCCGATTCGCTGTCGGGCACGCGCGCGGGCGGGACGACGCGCCGGGCAATGCCCGCGTCATAGGCCTGCGCGATCTCGCGCCGGCGCTTCAGGTCGTTATCGAAGATATCCATCTTCGCCAGCAGCACGGCCGCCTGCAGCGTATCAAGCCGCGCATTCATCCCCGTGCGCAGGACCTCGTAACGGGTCTTGCCCTCCCCATGGCTGCGCAGGGAGCGGTAGAGTTCCGCGCGCTCCGGGTCATCGGTCAGGATCGCGCCCGCATCGCCATAGGCGCCAAGCGGCTTTGACGGGAAGAAGGACAGCGTAGTCGCCGCCGCCTCCCGCCCCAGCTTCCGGCCCGACAGGCTCGCGCCAAAGGACTGCGCGCAGTCGGCCATCAGAAACATGTCCTCCGCCGTGGCGATGGCGCGCAGTTCGGGCCATGGCGCGGGCTGCCCGAACAGGTCCACGCCGATGATCGCGCGCGGGCGCAGCCTGCCCTGCGCACGGACATGGGCGATGCGTGCACGCAGGCTGGCGGGATCGATCTGGAACGTGTGGGGATCGACATCGACGAAAACCGGCGTCGCCCCCAGCACCAGCGGCACCTCCGCCGTGGCGGTATAGGTGAAGGCGGGCAGGAACACCGCATCGCCCGGACCGACTCCTTCGGCCATCAGGACGACCTGGATCGCATCCGTGCCCGAGGACACGCCCACGCAGGCGGCGGCCCCGGCATACGAAGCCAGCCGTTCCTCAAGCTCGGAGACTTCCGGCCCCATGACGAAGCGGCAGTGCTTCATCACGGCGTCGATGCGCGCGCGCAGGTTGGGGCCGATTTCCTCCTGCTGTCGGGCCAGGTCCAGAAAACCGATCGGTTTTTCAGCCGGGGAGGTCATGACACATTCCTTTCGCGGTCGGTCCGTCGGGCTGGCGCCGTGTGGTCGCCACGCTGTCCCGTATGGACGAATTCAGGCACAAGCTCCTTGAGCAGCGCAAGCGCGGTCCGGTCGTCGCCCGCCCTGCACGCCCCTACAATCGCATCCATGATAGACGTCGCCAGCGCAAGGTCCACCGTGCGCGGCGTTGCCATGCGCAATCCGCTGCAGCCGGTGGGACGCGGTACCTCGCGCTGGTGGAACAGGTCCTCGGACAGTTTTTCGCCCCGGCGCGCGCCGGTGAAGCGGATCTCGATATCCTGTCCCGGCCGCAGGCCGGCAAGGACGATCATCTGGTGCGCAAGATCGACGATGCGCACTGGCTGTCCCATGTCGAGGACGAAGATCCCCCCCATGCGCAGCATGTCGTCGATCTCCCCCTCGCCGGGGCGGCTGTCCAGTCCGCAGGCGCTGGCCTGCAGCACGAGGGCCACGGCCTCCGCCACGGTCATGAAATAGCGTTCCATGTCCGGGTCGGTGATCGTCAGCGGGCCGCCGCGTTCGATCTGGTGGCGGAACAGGGAGACGACCGACCCGGCCGAGCCCAGCACGTTGCCAAAGCGCACGGTGATGCAGCGCAGGTCCGTCCCGTCACGGCGCGCCACGATGTCGAGTGCCTGGCAGTACATCTCCGCCACGCGCTTGGACGCGCCCATGATGCTGGAGGGATTGACGGCCTTGTCGGTGGAAATCTGCACCATGGCGCGCGTGCCGTGCCGCCGTGCCGCGTCGGCGACCACACGGCTGCCCTCGATATTGGTCAGCAGCCCTTCGCACGGATTGTCCTCCACCATCGGGACATGTTTCAGCGCGGCGGCATGGAAGACCAGTTCGGGGCGGTACTGTGCGAACACCTGCCCGATACGCTGCGGGTCGCGCACATCGGCGATCACGATATGGCGTGGCACCTGCGGGGCCTGTTCGGACAGGTCCACGTCAATCCGCCACAGCGCATATTCCCCGTTATCGAGCAGGATCAGGCTGGCGGGCGCATAGCGGGCGATCTGGCGCACAAGCTCCATGCCAATGGACCCGCCCGCCCCCGTCACCAGCACGCGCCGCCCGCGCAGCATCTCCGCCAGGCGCCCGAAATCGGGGGCGACAGGGGGACGGTTGAGCAGTTCCTCGATCTCGACGGGGTAAAGCTCGCTCCATTCCGGGGCGGTGACCGCCGCGATATCGGGCATGCGGCGGACCTGCACGCCATGCGCCTGCGCGGTGCGCAGCACGGTGGCCAGCGCGGTTCCCTTGCAGCACGGATCAACGACCAGCAACGGTGACGCTTCCGCATCCCTGTGGCACAGGCGCGCCAGCACGGTATCGAGTTCATCCACCGTGCCCAGCACGGGCACGCCATGGATCCGCCGCCCCCGGCGGTGCGCGCCATTGACGACCATTCCGGTCACGGCCATCGCCGCTGACGCCGCATGCATGAACAGATCCGCGCTGCGCCCGTCCGCGACCAGCACGACGCGGTACTGCCCGGCCTGCCCCCCGCGCGCCCGGCGCTGCTGGCGCCATAGTCGCCAGCGCTGGTAGGTCAGGCGACTGCCGACCAGCATGACCAGCAGGACAAGCCCGTGGATGACGGGCAAAGCCGGTCCCGGCACCCCATGGCCACCAAGGGCCATGCCCGTGACACACAGGAACACCGCCAGGGCCGCCGCCCACGCCAGCCGCCAGAAATCCGCCGCCCCGGAAAAGCGCCAGTGCTGCTGTGCAATGCGAAAGGGCATCCCCGCCGCCAGCAGCGCCGCGCCACCGGGCAGCATCACGCGCCAGTCCCACGCCAGACCACCACCCGGATGGTCCAGCCACTGCGCGCACGGCACGGCACAGGCCCCGATACAGAAATCGAGACTGATGTTCACCACGATCGCCTTGGCCGTAAGGAACCGGTGGACAAGCGCGTCAGGCCTGAGGGATTGCACAACCATTGCCCCTCCCCCTATAGCCCAGCAACGAAAGCGCCCAAAGGAAAGATCATGTCCCAAAGCGTAAAGTCGGCCCGGTAATGCACAGGTCACTGCCGTTCATGGTGCTTCTGGTGGCGATCGGGGCGGTCTCCATGCTGCTGGTACGGATCATGGTCCGCGTGCGCGTGCTGGACCATCCCGTCGCACGCAGCGCCCACAGCGTACCCGTCCCGACCGGTGGCGGCATCGGCATCATGGCCGCGTTCATGGCGGGGATGCCGGTTGCCGGCGCGATATGGGGATCCGGGACGCAACGGCCCGCATCAGGGCATTTTGGCACGGCCGGGTTTATCGGCGCGCTGGCGCTGCTGTGCCTTGTTTCATGGTACGACGACCTGCGTCCGCGCCCGGTGGCCGTCAAGCTGCTGGCACAGTTCGCCGCCGCCATGGTGATCGTCGCCTGCCTGCTGCCCCCCGCCACGACCTCCACGGCCGCGACGCTGCTGCTGGCCATCGGCAGTGTCGTGTGGCTGGTGTTCATGGCGAACTGCGTGAATTTCATGGACGGGATGAATGGCCTTGTCTCCGGCACGTCGCTGTGCGCGTGCCTGATGCTGCCATGGCTTGCCCCCGCGCCCGTGGCCGCCACCGTCATTCCCATCGCCGGGAGCATGGCCGCCGCGATCGCGGGATTCCTGCCGTTCAATTTCCCCCGCGCCCGGATTTTCATGGGTGATGTCGGCAGCCAGGGATGCGGGATGGTGCTGGGCACGCTCGGCCTGCTGCTGGCGCATGGCGGGGATGGCGGATGGGCGGTCATGCCGCTGCTGATGTCCGGACTGCTGTGTGATGTCACCTTCACGCTGCTGCGCCGGTGGCGTGCGGGCGAGTCGATCGTGACCGCGCACCGGGGCCACCTGTACCAGGTCGCCCATCGCAGCGGCCTGCCCTGCACGCTGCTGTCCCCGCTGGCATGGGGGATGTGCCTGTGGGGCGGCGCACTTGCGTGGCTGCTTCGCCATGGCGGGATCCCGGCATGGGCCGCCTTCGCCCTTGCGGCCGGGACACAGGCGGCATGGGCGGGATATGTCCGCCACCGTGTCCGCACCCATCCCGTCGGCCGGTGGTAGGCCACGCCAGCCATGGCCACGAACGCCAGCGAAATGCCAGCAGATACAAAAACAGGGACCGGCCGCGATGGCTGGTCCCTGCTGTCATGCGATCCGATCCCGGCACAGGCCGGCAGGATTATTTGGCGAGGGTGATCTTCATGCCCTGTGCCGCCGCGGCAAGGCGTCCGCCCTTGCTCTGCGTCACCAGCTTGATCTTCACCCCGTTGGGATTGCTCAGCACGATGCCGCCCACGCCCGAACCCGCCGTGGCCTCGCCGTTGACGGCGGCATAGCTGCCCTCGAAATCCTTGACGGCGTGCAGGTTATAGACCTCGCCACTGCCCGTAACCTTGGAATATCCGACGGCGGCGACCGAACCGCCATCAATACGGAAACGGTAGGTATGGTGCTGGAACGTCAGGCGCCCCGAACCCCATGTCCGGCCAATCCCGATATCGGCGGACTGAACCTTGATCGTGACATGTCCCACAGGTGTTCCAAGCGCGTCATCGGCATGGGCGACTGCACCAAGAAGGGGCAGCGCCATCAGGCCTGCTGCCGCCGCGCGGGTTACCATGCGAATCATCGAATTCTCCTGTCCGTTACCGTCTCAAGAACCATAGCCCCTGCATAATGCGCCGCACGGGCCACGGTTGCACCGCGCCCCGCCGCCATCATGGATGCATGATCAGCCCGCGCGACGCATGCGCGCATCCATGCTGCGCACGCGCGCCTTGCGCACGGGGGCCTCGGCTTCGCGATCCTGCTGCGGGGCGCTGACCTCGTTCACGATGGCCACCAGGTCACGCAGGTAGTACTTGCCCTCGATCGTGCGGCGGATCAGGACGGAGCGGCCATCCATGTGGTCACGCACCCGCTTGACGAGCTTGAGGTCCTCCAGCCGGTCCAGCGCGCGCGTGATCGCGGGCTTGGAGACCTTCAGGTCCGCCGCAAGGCCGCGCACGGTATGCGGGCCTTCCTGCTGGTAGCAGGTCAGGAAGACCCCCAGCTGGCGCGCGGACAGATCCGGGCCATCGCGCCGCACCATCGAGACGATGGTATCGCGCAGGACGTTGATCATGGAATCCGAACCTGATGACTGTGCCATCATTTCAATCCTTGTTCTGCTGTCCATGGCCGGACCGGGGCGAAGACTCCGCACCCGGCCAGGACATGGGATAAGATGGTGTTGCACATATAATTGGCAATTACGGCATATATAAGTCGCAGAATGCAAATTAGTTTCCGGATCGGATCGTTACATCACTGTCCCATTATGTCCTCGATATTAAATATTTTTAATATACCGCCGTAAGTGGCTCTTAAACAAAGACTTTCCCCACCTTCCGGCCGACCGGGCCGTGCGGAATCATTCCATCCATACGTGTCGATATGAGCCCAGCGCACACCAGTTTTGACAAAATTCTGCAAAAACAGGGCGGCCGTTACGGCCCCGGCCATCGGTCGGGATGAAATATTGTTCATATCTGCCACCGGACTGCGCAGCCATGCGCGGTACCCGTTCCACAGGGGCAGGCGCCACATCGGATCCGCGCACATGTCCCCCGCCGCCAGCAGGTCCACCGCTACCGCGTCGTCATTGCTGAACAGCGCGGGCAGGTCCGGCCCCAGCGCCACGCGCGCGGCCCCCGTCAGCGTCGCGGCGTCAAGCAGCAGGTCGGGGGCGGAGTCGCAGGCCTCGCTCAGCAGGTCGCACAGCACAAGCCGCCCTTCGGCGTCGGTATTGCCGACCTCCACCGTCTGTCCCGAACGCGTGACGATCACGTCGGACGGCCGCATGGCGTGGCCCGACACGCTGTTTTCGACACAGCCCAGACGCAGTTCCAGCCGCAGCGGCAGGTCACGCAGCATAATGAGCCGTGCGAGGGCGAGCATCAGCGCCGCGCCGCCCATGTCCTTCTTCATCCGCAGCATGGAGGACGCGGGCTTGATGTCATATCCGCCCGTATCGAAACACACCCCCTTGCCCGCCAGCGACAGCAGCGGCGCGGTCGCGTCCGCCGCACTGCCGCGCCATTCGGCCACGACGACGCAGGGGGGACGGTCCGACCCCATCCCGACATGGGCGACGGTGGGATAGGCCGCCTGCAATGCCTCCCCCGTGACGACACGCACCTGCGCGCCCAGCGGTTCCAGCGTGGTCCGCGCCGCCCGTGCCAGGTCATCGGGTCCCATCAGGTTGGGTGGCGTATTGATCAGATCACGCGCCTGGCACATGCACGCCGCCACCTGCGCCGCGCCAATGGCCTGCGGCGTCACGACCAGACGCGCCTGCGCCCCGGTATCGGGTTGCGTGCGGCCGAATGCGGGCATGCGGTACCCGCCCAGACAGAAGCCAAGGACGATATCATCCGCCGTCACCCCCGCCGGGGCCTGCACGCGCCACGCACCGGCGGGCAGGTGCGCCGGCAGCACGCCATACACGAACGGGTCGCAGGCCTCGTCCTGCGGACCATCGCCCAGGCCCAGCAATGCCGCGTCCACCCCCTTTTCCCCCGGCAGCAGCAGCACCTGCCCATGGGTCGCGCCAAATCCGGCATCGGTGGCGAACGCCGCCGCCGCCCCACCGATCAGGTCCGCAAGCTGCGGCAACTGCGCGGGCCGCAGCGCATGGACCACGCGTACCGGCAGGTCACCTGCCGCCGCCTCTGGCAGCAGGCAGGGAAAATCCTCAAATGTCATGACATTGCCCTTTCAGGTCATTTGCCCCAGCGTGCGTCCGCCACGCGCGGCATGCAACCTGTCAGGCGTGATATGCTGGTTTTGCTTGCATTTGCCCGCCACTCGCCAGAGCATGCGGATATGACGGGTGTACCCACGGGGGCTGGCCCCCTTCATTCCGCCGCCGGACGCGCGACCGGCATTTCGTCCTCCGCGCAGGTGCGCGCCGTACTCGGCCCCACCAACACCGGAAAGACGCATCTGGCCATCGAACGGATGCTGGCGCATGCCAGTGGCATCATCGGCTTTCCGCTGCGCCTGCTCGCACGCGAAAATTATGACCGCATGGTCGCGCGCAAGGGCGTGGGCAAGGTCGCGCTCATCACCGGCGAGGAAAAGATCATCCCTCCCGATGCGCGCTGGTTTTCGTGCACGGTGGAGGCCATGCCCCTCGACCGCCGGGTGGCGTTCGTCGCGGTCGATGAAATCCAGCTCTGCGCCGATCCCGACCGCGGGCACATCTTTACCGACCGCCTGCTGCATGCGCGCGGGCAGGTGGAGACGATGTTCCTTGGCGCCGACACCATCCGCCCGCTGCTGCGCCGTCTGGTGCCGGGAATCGAGATCGACCACCGTCCCCGCCTGTCGCACCTGGGACATATGGGGGCGAGCAAGCTGACACGCCTGCCGCCACGTTCGGCCATCGTCGCCTTCTCCGCGGCCGAGGTCTATGCCATTGCCGAACTGATCCGCCGCCGCCGTGGCGGGTGCGCGATCGTGATGGGGCAACTCTCCCCGCGCACGCGCAATGCGCAGGTCGCGCTGTACCAGAACAAGGAGGTGGACTACCTCGTCGCGACGGATGCGATCGGGATGGGGCTGAACATGGACGTCAACCATGTCGCCTTCGCCAGCCTGTCCAAATTCGACGGCACGCGCATGCGCCCCCTGACTCCGGCGGAAATCGCGCAGGTGGCCGGACGCGCGGGGCGTGGCCTGCGCGATGGCACGTTCGGCACCACCGGGATGTGCCGCCCCCTGTCCGAGGAGGTCGCCGAAGCGGTGGAGGAACACCGTTTCGACCCGCTGACACGCCTGTCATGGCGCAACAGCGACCTTGATTTCTCCAGCCCCGACGCACTCCTCACAAGTCTCGGGCGCTCCCCGCCACGGCCCGAACTGACGGCGGGGCACGAGGCGTCGGATGTGCTCGCGCTGGCAAACCTTGCCGCCAGCCCCGAAATCCGCACCCTTGCCCGTTCACGCGCGGCGACGCGCCTGCTGTGGGAAGCCTGCCAGATCCCGGATTTCCGCAAGCTGGGCGATGACAGCCATATCCGGCTGTGCGCGCGAATCTTCTCCCACGTCATCCGCGATGGACGGGTTCCCCCCGCATGGATGGAAGGGCAGATCGCCGCCTTCCTGCGGCCGGAAGGCACGATCGATTCCCTGATGCACCGCCTGTCGGGCATCCGTGTCTGCGCCTATGTCGCCGCGCGCCCCGACTGGCTGCGCAATGCCGAATACTGGCAGGAGCGCACGCGCGATGCGGAAAACCAGTTGTCCGACGCGCTGCATGCGCAACTGACCGCGCGTTTCGTGGACCGCCGCGCCGCAACCCTGATCCGGCGGCTTGATGAAGGCAGCGCGGACGACCTGCTGTCCGCCGTCACGGCACAGGGCGAGGTGCTGGTGGAGGGGCATTCCGTCGGGCGTATCGCGGGGCTGGACCTGATGGCCGATGGCATCGACGCACCGGATGGCCGCCTGCTGATGCGCGCGGCGCGACGGGCGGTGCGCACCGAAATCCCGCGCCGCGTGCATGTGCTGGCCCATGCGCCCGACTCCTGCTTCGATATTGCGCAGGACGGGCGGCATCTGATGTGGGAGGGCGTGAATGTCGCCCGCCTGCGCCGTGGCCATGACCTGCTGCATCCAAGGATCGAGGTGCTGGACAACCCGCTGCTGGACAATGTGCAGCGCGAACGCATCCGCGAACGCCTGCAGCAATGGCTGGAGCGCCATGTGCGCGACGTGCTGGCCCCGCTGTTCGCGGCACAGGCTGCGGTGCCCGACGACCCGGCATTGCGCGGAATCGTGCATCGCCTGATGGAAGATGGCGGCGTCACCCCACTGCACCGTGACGAGGCGCGTTCGCGCGTCCTGCACGGGCATCTGGGCCGTCTGGGCATCCGCATGGGGCATCTGGCGCTGTTCATGCCCGCGCTGATGAAACCGCGCTGCATGCGCCTGCGCGCCATCCTGACCTGCGCGCATATGGAGACGGACATCCCCGAACTGCCGGCCGCCAGCGTGATTTCCGTCCCCCATGACCTGCTGCCCGCGACATTCATGGACCGCATGGGCTGGATGCGCGCGGGGCCGGTGCGTATCCGCGCCGATATCGCGGAAAAGCTGGTCACCGAACTCACACGGCAGACCCGGCATCATCCCGTGCCGCTGTCGAACGCCCTTGCCTCGCGCCTGAGCATCCGGCGTGACGCGGTCCTGGCCGTGCTCAAGGGTCTGGACATCCATGTCCGCCCGGCGCGCCCGATGCCGCCGGCGCAGTTCGGTCCCCCTGCCCCCGTCATGCTGATGGGACGCCTGCGTCACAGGCCCGCGCACACGCCCCCCCGGACCGTCCCGTCGCGGGCACATGCCGCCCCTCCCGCAGGGAACCGCAGGCCCCATCCCGCCGCGCGTGGCGGACATGACGCGGGGGATCATCCCTTTGCGGCCCTGGCCGTGCTGAAGGTGCGTCAGTCATGAGCCGCAAGGGGGCACGGGAGGCCGGACCGGGGGAAGACGCCCCACAGGTCCAGCGCCTTGACCTGTGGCTGTGGCATGCCCGTTTTGCGCGGAGTCGTAATGACTGCGCGGAATTCATCGCGGCGGGACAGGTGCGCATCAATCGCCAGCGCACGGTGAAGGCCCACGCACAGGTGCATCTGGACGATATCCTGACACTGCCCGCGCCCGACCGGCGCAGCGTCATGGTCATTCGCGTGACAGGCTTCGCCCGTCGTCGTGAGGGCGCGTCTGCTGCACGGATGTTATATGACGTTATTCCAGAAATTGATGAAAAGCATCGCACATAGCCCACATCGCCACGGATTATTCATTTGTGGGCGTCTTTGACTTGCCACAATGGCAAAACCCTCTCATATCTTCGGCCATTCCGGATGAGGTTTTCTGCCCTGGCTGGCGCCCTCATCTCATGTCCCTGGCTGAAGATATACTGCTTTGGCCTGCAAATAATGATCGGAGATAGGCGATGACCTATGTGGTCACCGAAAACTGCATTCGCTGCAAATTCATGGATTGCGTCGAGGTCTGCCCCGTCGACTGCTTCTATGCTGGTGAAAACTTCCTGGTAATCAGCCCGGACGAATGCATCGATTGCGGCGTGTGCGAACCGGAATGCCCGGCCGAGGCGATTTTCCCCGACAGCGACGACCGCGCCACCGCATGGGCGGAAATCAACGCCAAATATGCAGGCGTATGGCCCAACATCACCCGCAAGGGCGAACCCCCCGCCGATGCGGAAGAATGGAAGGACAAGCCCAACAAGGCTGAACTGCTGTCGCCGGAACCCCAGAAATAAAACTGATCCGGTAACACCGTTCCATCAAAAAGGGCCGGCGAGGATTTCCTCGCCGGCCCTTTTTTTCGACCAATGGTTTCTTCAACCGCTGTCCGGATACCCCGAAGGATATCCGGACCGTGCTGATATCGCTTAGCGCGACATCATGTTGATCGAGGTGTCGTGCATGATGAAGACCGTGCCGCCAACCAGGATCAGAACCGTCACGACCGTGAAAGCAAAGGCCATGACATTCCAGCGCTGTTCGGACGAACCGTTCATGTGCAGGAAGAAGATCAGGTGAACGACGATCTGCACCACGGCCAGGAGCGTGATCGCCCCCATGGTTCCGGACGGTGAGAACGTATGCGCCATCACCAGGCCGAAAGCCGCAGCCGTCAGCAGGACAGAAATCACGAACCCGGTGAGGTAAGACCCTACACTCCCGTGGCTCTCGCCTGAGGCGGATGTATGTGCATCAGACATCAGACCACACTCATCAGATAGACAAAGGTGAAGACACAGATCCAGACGATGTCCAGAAAGTGCCAGAACAGGCTGAGGCAGGTGAGCTTGCCGATCATGCGCTCGTTCAGCTCGGTCTTGCCAGCCGTCTGGAACAGCAGGACCGCCATCCACAGCAGGCCGCAGGTGACATGCAGACCATGCGTGCCAACCAGCGTGAAGAACGACGACAGGAACGCGCTGCGATCCGGGCCGTTGCCTTCGGCAATCATGTGAGTGAACTCACGGATTTCCATGAACAGGAAGCCCAGGCCCAGCAGGAAGGTAACCCCCAGCCAGACCCGCATCGTGCTGATCTTGTTCTCGTGTGCGGCGATCATGCCGAAACCGTAGGTGATGGAGCTGAACAGCAGGATCGCCGTTTCAATTCCCACACCCGACAGTTCAAAGACCTCATGACCGTTCGGTCCGCCGTTAAACTGGGTCCGCAGCACCGCGAACACAGCAAACAGCGTGCCGAAGATGATGCAGTCCGTCATCAGATACAGCCAGAACCCGAACACCACGGGAGATTCGTGGTGTTCTTCGTGGGCGTGGGCCGCATCAGCAGTAATATTTTGCGCCATTATTCTGCTGCCTGTGCTGCCATAAGTTTGTGAGTGTGCTCGTTTTCAATACGGGCAACCTCGGAGACCGGCACATAGTAGTCGACATCGTTGTCGGACGAACGTGCGATCACCGTAGCGATGACACCAATCAGACCAACAGCAGCCAGCCACCAGATCCACCACACGGCAGCAAAGCCAAGGATGAAGCTGAACGCACCGATAAGGAAACCACAGGCCGTATTCTTCGGCATATGGATGGGCTGGTAATCAGCACCCGCGCAACGCGTGTCGATACCGGCTTCCTTGTCGTGGGCAAACGCATCGAGTTCATGAACAACCGGCAGAACCGCGAAGTTGTAGAACGGCGGGGGCGAAGACGTGGACCATTCCAGCGTACGAGCGTTCCAGGGATCGCCCGTCATGTCACGGTTTTCAGCCAGGTTGCGATCACGGATCGAAACATACAGCTGCGTCAGCTGGCACACGATACCCAGGGCGATCAGGACCGCACCGAATTCCGCGATCAGCAGCCAGGGATGCCATTCGGGGTTGTCGTAGTGGTTCATACGACGGGTCATGCCCTCGAAGCCCAGGACATACAGCGGCATGAACGCGAAGTAGAAGCCAACGAACCAGAACCAGAACGCCCGCTTGCCCCACGCTTCGTTCAGCTTGAAGCCGAAAGCCTTGGGGAACCAGAAGTTCATCGCCGCGACGTAGCCGAAATACACACCACCAATAATCACGTTATGGAAGTGGGCGATAACGAACAGACTGTTATGCAGCACGAAGTCCGAAGCCGGGATCGCAAGCATAACGCCGGTCATGCCACCGATGGAGAAGGTGATCATGAAGCCGATGACCCAGTACATGGTCGCGTGGAATTCGACGCGGCCCTTATACATGGTGAACAGCCAGTTGAAGATCTTCACGCCCGTCGGGACCGCGATGATCATGGTCATGATGCCAAAGAACGCGTTGACGTTCGGGCCGGCACCCATGGTGAAGAAGTGGTGAACCCACACAACCAGCGACAGGACCATGATGGAGGCCGTGGCGTACACCATCGTCTTGTAGCCGAACAGCGGCTTGCGGGAGAAGGTCTGGGTGATTTCGGAGAAGGCACCGAAGGCAGGCAGCACCAGGATGTACACTTCGGGATGGCCCCAGCCCCAGATCACGCTCAGATAGAGCATCTGGTTGCCGCCGCCGTCATTGGTGAAGAAGTGCATGCCCAGGTAACGGTCAAGACCCAGCAGACCCATCGCAACGGTCAGGATCGGGAAGGCCACCATGATCAGCACGGTCGTGCAGAAGATGGTCCAGGTGAACACCGGCATCCGCATGTAGTCCATGCCAGGCGCACGCATCTTCACGATCGTCGCGAAGAAGTTCACACCCGTCAGCAGCGTGCCGACACCCGACAGCTGAACCGCCCAGATGTAGTAGTCAACACCGACGCCGGGGCTGAACTGCTGTTCGGACAGCGGGGGATACGCCAGCCAGCCGCACTGCGAGAACTCACCGATGAACAGGGAGACGTTGACCAGCAGGAAGCTGATGGTCGTCATCCAGAAGCTCAGCGTGTTCACGAAGGGGAAGGCAACGTCGCGCGCACCGATCTGCAGCGGAACCACGATGTTCATCAGACCCTGCATGAACGCCATGGCCATGAAGAAGATCATGATGGTGCCGTGGGCGGAGAAGATCTGGTCATAGTGGTGCGGCGGCAGGTAACCGGGGTTCCCGGCATAGGCCAGCGCAAGCTGTGAACGCATCATGATGGCGTCGGCAAAACCGCGGAACAGCGCAACGAGCGCGACCACGATATACATGACACCAATACGCTTGTGATCGACCGAGGTCAGCCACTCACGCCACAGGTAACCCCATTTGCCGTAATAGGTGATCAGACCCAGAACGGCCAGTCCCGCGATCGCGGCACCAATGAAGGTCCCTACAAGGATCGGCACATCGATAGGAATGGCCGACCAGGTTAATTTTCCTAACATCTGTCCTATTCCTTCATATTCATGTCGGACATTGCGGACTGCTGCATGTGCAGCATCTTGCCGGTGCTCTTATCCATGACCATGCCGTTGTTGTACTTGGCAACGATATCGTCAAACAGAGTCGCATCGACATGCGAGAAGTACTCGACCGGGTTCGCCTCGCTCGGGGCGGCCAGCTTGGGATAGCTTGCGCTGTCCAGCTGCTCGGACGAAGCCTTCACCTTTTCCACCCACGCGCTGTACTGGTCCGCCGGCATTGCCAGCGCACGGAAACGCATGTCGGAGAAGCCGCGGCCACTAAAGTTAGAGGATTCACCCTGGAAATCGCCAGCTTCGTTTGCAATCAGGTGAAGCTGCGTCTGCATGCCCGCCATGGCGTAGATCATGGTGCCAAGCTGCGGGATGAAGAACGAGTTCATCACGGAATCAGAGGTAATCCGGAAATCAACCGGCGTATTCACCGGCATTGCCATCTGGTTGACCGTGGCGATCCCCTCATCCGGATAGATAAAGAGCCACTTCCAGTCCAGGGCCACCACTTCGACGTGGATCGGCTTGACGTTCGCTTCGGCCTCAAGCGGCTTGTACGGGTCAAGCGAATGGCAGGTCTGGTAGGTCAGCACAGCCAGGAACAGGATGATCAGGCTGGGAACGGCCCAGATGACCACCTCGATCTTGTTGGAATGCGACCATTTCGGCAGGTACTCGGCCGAGGTGTTGGACTGGCGGTAATGCCAGGCAAACCACAGCGTCAGGATACATACCGGAATGACCACCAGCAGCATCGCTACGGTGGAGGTCAGGATCAGGCTTTTTTCCTGGACCCCGATCACACCCTTGGGGTTCAGCGTATCCCAATCGCATCCCGCCAGGAGGGCTGCGGAGGACAAGCACATTAATTTCGATAATCTTGGCAAGATTTTTTTCTTCATCTCACGCCTCGTTGGTTTCGACATCACCCTATTTCGCTCACATCCTCGCTTCATCCACGGGCACTAACAACAACGGTCACGTTATACGCACGCCACGGGCCATGCATCTGCATTCGTGCAGGCAACAACGTCCCACAACAGCGACATCGCGCCTTCGTCAACTCCCGAAAATCAAACATATGGTTTTTTTCGGTTTGCATCTGTCATGAGTTGGTTGCCGACCGGCTGACCATGATTTCGATCAATCCAGCCCATCAGATATCAATCCTGGTTTCTATCAGGGCAGATCGGACCGGTAATCGCGATGCCGTCCTGTGTCTTGAAGCGTACCTTTTTCGTGCCGTATTCCCTTTCATATGTTTTCTCTATTCAAGGGTTATCCGACCTGAACCCCTCCATAAGCAAGTCTTCACATAATATTTCAATAGATTTCAAAGATGGGGGAATATCTTATTTTTTTACATAAAAACAATGCATTAACCGTTTCTCTCGTGCATCACACTCTTGTCAACTAACTGTTTCTCATAATGAATAAGTCTTATTTCGAACAACGTTTGTTCCATAACGCCCTGAAATGTTCCCATTGTGTTCGTACTTCGCCCATATCGGGCCACGACATGAAAAAAGCCCGCCACTTTCGTGACGGGCTGATCTGCCTGAGTCTTTCATATCCATTCCCGACATGGCCCGCAGGAACAGGCCGGGAGCATGTGAAGCATCTTCAGTCGTTGTTGTTGTTACGCACACCCATGAACTGCAGCAGGAACTGGAACAGGTTGATGAAGTTGAGATACAGGTCCAGCGCGTCATAGACCGCGCGGCGGGCCGCCATATCCGGCCCTTCATAGGCCGCGAACTGCTGGTAGTTGAACTTGATGCGCTGCGTATCGAACATGGTCAGCCCGATGAACAGCAGCACGCCAACCACGCTGTAGATGAAATAGACGGCCGGGCTGTGCAGGAACAGGTTCACGAGTCCGGCGATCACCAGACCGAACAGTCCCATCATCAGGAACGAGCCAAAGCGGGTCAGGTCGGCGCGCGTGGTGTAGCCCCAGATGGACATCGTGGCGAAGGTCGCCGCCGTGATGAAGAACACCCGCGTAATCGACACCCCGGTGAACACAAGGAAGATGTTGGCCAGACTGCAGCCCATCACCCCGCAGAACAGCCAGAACAGCGCCTGCACCGCCTGCAGCGACAGGCGCGTCACGCCAAAGGACATCACCAGGACGAATCCCAGCGGGGCGATCATCGCCAGCATGCCCAGTCCGGTCGGGCGGAAGATATCGCCCCCGGGCGTCTGCACCGCCTGATAGAACACGGACTGCAACGCGGCATTGTGTGCGATCAGGTAGGCAACCAGCCCCGTCAGCACCAGCCCCGAAGTCATCCAGTTATAAACGCGCAACATATAGGTCCGCAGTCCCATGTCGATGGAACTGGCGGCACCATTTGCCGTAGGTCTGGCAAAAGTTCGCGAATCCGGGCCAAAAGCCATTTCAAGTTTCCTTCATTCACGTCGTGCGAACGCGTCATCCCTGAATGTGGGGCATCCTATAGAGGCTTCAAGAACGTTCGCGTGGCCAACACATTAAAAGATGGCAACACATGCCCCCTGCCCGGACATGATACCCGGCAAAGGCCACTGCGTCATAGATACGTACATTAGTATATAGTACAGCCTGACATCATCTGGCCCGGCAGACGGGGCAATACTCCCGCACGTCACCCCGCGGCTGGCATCTTCCACCCCATCTGCCTGACTGGTCCGCCTGATGAGACTTTTCATTGCCCTCGGAATCCCCCACCCCCTTTCAGCACGCCTGGCGGAGCTGCGCGGCAGCCTTGCCGAAGTGAACTGGGTGCCGCCGGAAACCTACCACCTCACGCTGCGCTTCATCGGGGAGGTCACGGACCGGCACCTGATGGAGGACATCCACCACGCGCTCTCGGCCATCCGTGCGCCATCCTTCGACCTGCTTGCCGATGGGCCGGGCCTGTTCGAACGCCCCGCGGCACCCGCGACGCTGTGGATGGGAGTCGTCCGGAACGAATCCCTCCTCCATCTCCAGCGCAAGGTGGATACCGCCATGCGGCGTGTCGGGCTCGATGACCGGCGGCGGCGGTTCGTGCCACACATCACCCTTGGCTCCATCCCCCATCCTGACCCGGCGCGACTGGCGCCATGGCTGGGGCGTCATGGCCTGGCCGATGGCGCGGCGACCACCATCGAGGCCTTCTCCCTCTACAGTTCGCTACGGGGCAAGGAGTCTCCCGTCTATGAGGTGCTGGAGGATTACACCCTGAGTCCCTGACGCAGGGTTGCATCACTTTCGAAACAAGTGCCCGTTCGATACCGCCTGGTCACATATTTTACGAATATATGAAATGCATATGTGGCATATAAAGTTACCGGCACATGACCTGCCACCTGCGGCCAGAAGGGAAAATATCCTTTAAAAACAGGAACATTTCAAAAGATTACACGCAGGTCATCTTGTGCGAATCATTGCTTATACGACACCTTGTTCACAACTTAGTGATCATGAACACTAAAATGTCAGAAGACGTATGTAATCCCGCCGGTATGTTCGGATGAAACGGACTACCTGCTTTTTCTCCCTGTCGAAGGCCGGTTTTTCAATCCCTTGGGGACGTGTAGTGACTGGAGCCGGATTTGTGGCTCCGCTCCTGCCCCTTGAAATGAAAAGCCTCCTGCGGCGGAAAGTTGCAGCGGCGGCGTCCCGAATTCGAAACCGTTAGTTTTCTGAGGACATCACATATGATTTCTGCCGTTTTCGGAAAAAGACGTTCTCTGAGCAGAACGCTTACAGCCGGAACGATATGTGCGGCTCTCGTCTCCGGCTACGCCAACATGGCATTTTCCGCTGATGAGGGTCAGGGCCAGACGGGCGAGGCGATCATCCATGCGGATGACCATCCCGGCGACTGGATGACCTATGGTCGCACATATTCTGAACAGCGCTATAGCCCGCTGGATCAGATCAACCGTTCCAATGTCGGAAACCTCAAGCTGGCCTGGTATCTCGACCTTGATACCAACCGTGGCCAGGAAGGCACGCCGCTGGTTGTCGATGGCGTCATGTACGCCACCACCAACTGGAGCATGATGAAGGCGATCGACGCCGCCACCGGCAAGCTGCTGTGGTCCTATGACCCGCGCGTGCCCGGCAACATCGCCGACAAGGGCTGCTGCGACACCGTCAACCGCGGTGCGGCGTACTGGAATGGCAAGGTCTATTTCGGCACGTTCGATGGCCGCCTGATCGCGCTGGATGCCAAGACCGGCAAGCTGGTCTGGAGCGTGAACACCATTCCCCCCGATGCCGAACTCGGCAAGCAGCGTTCCTATACGGTTGACGGTGCCCCGCGCATCGCCAAGGGCCGCGTGATCATCGGTAACGGTGGTTCCGAATTCGGTGCCCGTGGCTTTGTCACCGCGTTCGACGCGGAAACCGGCAAGGTTGACTGGCGCTTCTTCACGGTTCCCAACCCCAAGAACGAGCCTGATCACGCAGCATCCGACAGCGTGCTGATGAACAAGGCCTACCAGACCTGGAGCCCGACCGGCGCCTGGACCCGCCAGGGTGGCGGCGGCACCGTGTGGGATTCCCTTGTCTATGACCCCGTGACCGACCTGGTCTACCTGGGCGTGGGTAACGGCTCCCCCTGGAACTACAAGTACCGTTCCGAAGGCAAGGGCGACAACCTGTTCCTGGGCAGCATCGTCGCGCTGAAGCCTGAAACCGGCGAATATGTCTGGCATTTCCAGGAAACGCCGATGGACCAGTGGGACTTCACCTCGGTCCAGCAGATCATGACGCTTGACCTGCCGATCAACGGTGAAACCCGTCACGTCATCGTCCATGCGCCGAAGAACGGCTTCTTCTACATCATCGACGCCAAGACCGGTGAGTTCATCTCCGGCAAGAACTACGTCTATGTGAACTGGGCCAGCGGCCTTGATCCGAAGACGGGTCGTCCGATCTACAACCCCGACGCGCTGTATACGCTTACGGGCAAGGACTGGTACGGCATTCCGGGCGACCTTGGTGGCCACAACTTCGCCGCGATGGCCTTCAGCCCCAAGACGGGTCTGGTCTACATCCCGGCGCAGCAGGTTCCGTTCCTGTACACCAACCAGAAGGGTGGCTTCCTTGCGCATCCTGACAGTTGGAACCTTGGCCTTGACATGAACAAGGTCGGCATCCCCGACTCCCCCGAAGCGAAGGCTGCCTTCGTGAAGGACCTGAAGGGCTGGATCGTTGCATGGGATCCGCAGAAGCAGGCCGAAGCATGGCGTGTTGACCACAAGGGCCCGTGGAACGGTGGTATCCTGGCGACCGGTGGTGACCTGCTGTTCCAGGGTCTGGCGAATGGTGAATTCCACGCCTATGACGCCACCAACGGCACGGACCTGTTCCACTTCGCAGCGGACAGCGGCATCATCGCTCCGCCTGTGACCTACCTTGCCAAGGGCAAGCAGTATGTTGCGGTTGAAGTGGGTTGGGGCGGCATCTATCCGTTCTTCCTGGGTGGCCTTGCGCGCACCAGTGGCTGGACGGTCAACCATTCCCACGTGATTGCCTTCTCGCTCGATGGCAAGGCTGGTCCGATGCCCAAGCAGAACGACCAGGGCTTCCTGCCCGTCAAGCCGCCTGAGAAGTTCGATGCGAGCCGCACCGATAACGGCTACTTCCAGTTCCAGACCTATTGCGCGGCCTGCCATGGCGATAACGCCGAAGGCGCGGGCGTGCTGCCTGATCTGCGCTGGTCCGGTTCCATCCGCCACACCGATGCGTTCTACAACGTCGTTGGTCGCGGTGCGCTGACCGCTTACGGCATGGATCGCTTCGACGGCAACATGAACCCGAACGAGATCGAGGATATTCGCCAGTACCTGATCAAGCGTGCGAACGAAACCTACCAGCGGGAAGTTGATGCGCGGAAGAACGCAGCCGGTATCCCCGAGCAGCTGCCGTAAACCCGCTTTTCTTAATTTTTCGCATCAACGCGACGCATGATGGTGAACATAATGATCAACAGGCTTAAGGTGACTTTCGGCGCGGCAGCGCTTAGTCTGCTGGCTGGCACGGCATTGGCGCAGACGCCCGATGCCGAGCTGGTCCAGAAGGGGGCATATGTCGCAAGGCTGGGTGACTGCGTGGCATGTCACACGGCCCTGCATGGAACGGCGTATGCCGGCGGGCTTGAAATCAAGAGCCCGATCGGGACGATCTACTCGACCAACATTACCCCCGATCCCACATATGGTATCGGCCGCTACACCTACGAGGAATTTGACGAAGCCGTTCGTCATGGCATCCGCAAGGATGGTTCCACGCTGTATCCGGCGATGCCCTATCCTTCCTTCTCCCGCATGACGAAGGAAGATACCCGTGCGCTGTATGCATACTTCATGCATGGCGTGAAGCCGGTGGCACAGCCGGACAAGCAGCCCGAGATTTCGTGGCCGATGTCCATGCGCTGGCCGCTGTCGATCTGGCGCATGATGTTCTCTCCCTCGCCCAAGGATTTCACGCCGGCTCCCGGTACGGATCCTGAGGTCGCACGGGGTGAATATCTCGTGACGGGCGCCGGGCATTGCGGTGCGTGTCATACCCCGCGTGGCTTCGCCATGCAGGAAAAGGCCCTGGACGCTTCGGGTGGTCCTGACTTCCTGGCCGGTGGCGCACCGATCGACAACTGGGTCGCCCCGAGCCTGCGTAACGACCCGAACGTGGGTCTGGGACGCTGGTCCGAGGATGACATCTACCTGTTCCTGAAGTCCGGCCGTATCGATCATTCGGCTGTCTTCGGCGGCATGGGCGATGTCGTGGCGTGGAGCACGCAGTACTTCACCGACGACGACCTGCACGCCATCGCGAAATACCTGAAGAGCCTGCCGCCGGTTCCGCCGTCACAGGCCCCCTACAGCTATGACGCGACAACGGCGAACACACTGGCTTCGGGTAACATCTCCAGCATTCCGGGCGCCGATACCTACGTCAAGGAATGCGCCATCTGTCACCGTAACGACGGTGGTGGCGTGCCGCGCATGTTCCCGCCGCTGGCTGGCAACCCGGTTGTCGTGACCGACGACCCGACCTCGCTGGTGAACGTGATTACGCATGGTGGCGTCCTGCCGCCGAGCAACTGGGCACCGTCCGCCGTGGCGATGCCGGGTTACAGCAAGTCGCTGTCGGCTCAGCAGATCGCGGACGTCGTCAACTTCATCCGCACCAGCTGGGGCAACAAGGCGCAGGGCACCGTCACTGCCGCCGACGTTACCAAGCTGCGCGACACGGGGGCCCCGGTCTCCAGCGCGGGCTGGAACTCCACCAGCAGCGGATGGCTTGTCTTCCAGCCGCAGCCTTATGGCCATGGCTGGACGTTTGCACCGCAGACGCACACCGGCGCAGACAACGCGCAGTAAGGCTGACTGGTTTCATACCGGTCGTGACTATCAGGGACCGCCGCAGACATTGTCTGCGGCGGTTTTCTTATGCGCGCCAATCGTCCACACTGCGCCCACAGACAGTCACGAAGACAGGGAAAGCCCCATGCAGCGCATCGTTGTCCTGACTGGCGCAGGAATAAGCCAGGAATCAGGCCTCCAGACCTTTCGGGGGGAAGACGGGCTGTGGAACCACGAACGGATTTCCGACATCTGCACCCCCGAAGGATTTGCACGTGATCCCCTGCGGGTGGACCGGTTCTATAACGGGTTGCGCGCCGAGCTTGCCGATGTGCAGCCCAATGCGGCCCACAGGGCGCTGGCTCATATGGAGGAATGTGCCGCCACGGGAACGTGGGATGGCGAGATCCTGATTGTCACGCAGAACATCGACGACCTGCATGAACGCGCGGGCAGCCGCAATGTCGTGCACATGCACGGGGAACTGATGCGGGTGCGCTGCACGTCCTGCGGGGCCACGCCAGCATGGCATGGCGACTGCCTGCCCCAGACCCCATGCCCGCACTGCCATCGTCCCACGCTGCGGCCCGATGTCGTCTGGTTCGGGGAAATCCCCTATCACATGGCCCGGATCGAGGCGGCATTGCAGGCGTGTGACCTGTTCGTGGCCATCGGCACGTCGGGCGTGGTCTATCCCGCGGCGGGATTTGTGCAACTGGCCCGCACGCATGCCGACACAATGGAATTCAACATGGAGCGTTCCGCCGGGACCGACCTGTTCGACCAGACAGTGCTTGGCCCCGCCACGAAAACCGTGCCCCGATGGGTGCGCGAGATCACCGGGTCATGAAGCCCCCGCCCACCCCGCCACGCAGCGCCGACGCCGGGGCGCAGGCGCTGGAACAACTGGTGCGCGACATCCGCGCCTGTACCGCATGTGCCGCTGTCCTGCCGCTTGGCCCGCGTCCCGTGCTGCATGTCTCCCCCACCGCGCGCATCCTGATTGCCAGCCAGGCCCCCGGCACGCGCGTGCATGAAACGGGACAGTCCTTCAATGATGCCTCTGGCGACCGGTTGCGTGGCTGGCTGGGGATCGACCGCGCGACTTTCTACGACTCCACACGCATCGCCATCATGCCGATGGGCATGTGCTATCCCGGCCGTATGCCAAAGGGAGGCGACAGGCCCCCGCGCCGGGAATGTGCCCCGTTATGGCGCGACCGGGTCCTGGCGCTGATGCCCGATATCCGCCTGACGCTGCTTGTCGGATCCTATGCGCAGAATTATGTGCTGGGGCCGGGCAAGGTGGAGGACCGCGTACGGCATTACCGCGATTTCCTGCCGCAATATTTTCCCCTGCCACACCCGTCATGGCGGACCGGCGCATGGGAACGCCGCAGCCCATGGTTTGGGGAGGAAGTCCTGCCTGCCCTGCGCAGGGCCGTGCATGCGCTGCTGTAGCGGCGAGGGGCTGACTTTTCTCAAAAAATGCTGCGTCTTTCGAAGCTTTCTGGAAAAAGCTTCACCAGAAACTTTTGTTCCCTGTTTTTGTCAGTGCGTCAGTTGCACGACATTGCGCGCCATCGACATGACGACCCCCTGCACGCCCGAAATCAGGATCTGCACCCCGATCGACAGCAGGATCAGCGCCACAAGGCGTGAGACAATGCGCGTCCCGGTCGTCCCCAGCAGCTTCATCAACTGCTCGGCATAGGCATAGGCGATCCAGATGATGCACGCCACCGCCAGCGCCGCGGCGGACAGGATGCCATAGAACATAACCGTGCTGACGCCGGTCGATCCTTCGGAACTCAGCGCAATGGCCACGGCAATGGTGCCCGGCCCGACGGTAAAGGGCATCGTCAGCGGAAAGAACGCCAGTTCCATCCCGTTGGTCCGCGTGGCGCTCAGGCCGCCCTGACTGGCCTGTGCCTGCTTGCGCGCCTCCTCGGTTTCGGGCGCCTGCAACAGCGACCACGCCCGCACCGCCACCACCAGGCCACCCGCGATGCGCAGCGCGTCGATCGTAATGCCGAAGAAGGACAGGATCGTCCCGCCCATCCAGATGGAGGCGATCATCAGCATGGCGGAATAGAACGCCACGGTCCGCGCCAGCGCCACACATTCAGCCCTGCTGCGCCCTGCCGTGACCTGCGCGAAGATCAGCGCCGCACCCAGCGGATTGACGATGGAAAACAGGGCCGGGAACGCCATCAGGAACGCGCCCGACGCACTGGTCAGGCCAATGGGCACGCTCAGATGACTCAGAACATCATGGGAAACGGCCACACTTCATGCCTTTTCTCGGGCTGGACTACCGTCATGCACGGGGGGAAACGGTCTTCGCGTTCACAGACATGCCTTTATCCGCTGATCCACGCCATATCCACCCCTAGTTGTGCATGAGCGATTGCAAAAGGCGCGCATCCGTCGGACGTGCACACAGATAGAATGTCTCCACCCCGGGGGAATGGGCTTCCTGCGCCGGACCCGGCAGCGGCCATGCCGTCAGGCCGAGGTCATTGTAAACCGACAGGAACATCGACCCCACGCACCAGAAGGCAGGCTGGCGTCCCTCCTGCACCGCAAGGTCACGCAGCCACCAGATGGCGGAGACGCAGTCCTCCGCATTGCCGGCGGGATCGCCCAGCCCGATCAGGAACGTCCCGCGCCGCACGAACGGCAGCAGCGCCTGCCCCCGCGCGCCCACGATCAGGCCAGAGGGCATCCACGCGACACCCACCGCGTCAACGGCATGGTCAAGCATGTGGTACTGCGCCTGCCCCTCGCCATCCCATGGCATGATGGCGATGCGGCCGGGCCGGATCAGGCGCATGATCATCAGCAGCCCCAGCATGACCGCCAGCCCCATCGTCCAGCGCCCGACGCCGGAGGAGGACGCGAACAGCATGATCTCCCACCAGCTTCCACCCAGCGCATCATGCGGCCCCGCACAGGCCAGCACGATCACGCAGGCGATCAGCAGCAGCAGCGACATGATCGTGGGAAAGGAGAGCGGTTCGCTCAGCACCCGGGCATGGCGGTAATAGGAATTGCGGAACGGCGCGATCAGGATCGCCACCAGCGCCATCAGGGCCGGGATGACAAGGGGCGATCCCCGCAGCAGCGTCAGTCCCGCCGCCGCCGCCAGCAGGCCCAGCGTGACCTTCCACGCCAGCGTCACGCGCTGCGACAGGCCGATGGCCAACCCGATCAGCGCGACACCAATCAGCGACAGCAGGTAATCCCCCGCCATGCCGAACAGCGTATGCAGCCTGCCTGCGGCATTGTCCCACGTTTCGGGGTCGAGGATGGTCAGCGCGATCAGCACCCCACCGCACAGCGAGACCGCGCCCGTCGCCACGGCGACGGAAAAATCCGCCTCGCTTTCGCGGATCACGACACTTGGCCGGGCGGTGCGCGGCCCGCGCGCGGGGCTGTCCTTCCCCGCCTTGCGCGACAGCAGCACCGCATCCCCGCGCAGGAACAGTTCATGCCCCGCGAACATCACCCCCGCAAGGAACAGCGGGATGATGTAGTAGAACAGGCGGAAAATCAGGATGGCGGTAATGATGCTGGTGCTTGGCATGTAACTGCCCAGCGCAAGCATCATCGCCCCGTCAAAGACACCCAGCCCCCCCGGGACGCTGGCGACCAGCCCTGCGGTATAGGATGCGATGTAGATCGCAAGGAACACGCCATAGCCCAGGCCCGGCGCATCGGGGAGGAAGATGTAGGCAATGGCCGCCGTCGCCGCGACCTCCGCCGCCGAAACCACCGTCTGCGCCACTGCCATGGAGGAGGACGGGAACGTGATGGTCCACCGCCACAGCGTCACCTCGTTCAGGCGACGGCCCAGCAGGATATAGAGCGCAACCCCACCCCACAGCAGCAGGCC